>JARYLO010000041.1 GCA_029907605.1 Sedimentisphaerales bacterium | reverse complement strand
TGGCCCTTCCTCTGCAAGGCCTCGACGATCTTGAGCTTGTGCTCCGGTGAGACCCTGGCGTACACAGCCACATCCTCAACGACCTGACCAAGCTGTTCTACATCCATCTGCTCGAGCTGCCGACCGGTCAGCACCTTGCCATCAGAGGCCATACCCAATTCCCTGGCTATGTACTGTGCGGTCAGCGGATGATCTCCAGTGATCATCACCGGTCTGATACCTGCAGTCTTGCAGGTCGAGACTGCCTGTCTTACCTCTGGCCTTGGCGGATCGATCATCCCGATCAGGCCCACGAAGATCATCTCCTGCTCCAATGCCTGGTCAGTGGCCTGGGCAGGCAAGCAATCCATAATCCTAAAGGCCACACCAAGTACCCGCTGCCCTTCTGAGGCCAGCTTGTCATTGCTGGCCATGATCCTGGCAAGGAGTTCCTGATCGAGCGGTACGGCCTGGTGGCCTGTCCAGACCCTCGTGCAGACAGGCAGCAACCCATCCACTGCACCCTTGCAGAACGCGATGTAGGAGGCGTTTGCGAATGGTCCATCCTCTCTGGCCTGAGGGCCTGCTCGGTGAACGGTGGTCATCCTCTTCCGTTCAGATGTAAAGCTGGCCTCTGCCACACGTGGCCATTGCTGATCCAGTTCGGTCTTGATGATCCCAAATCGAGCAGCAGCTATCACCAATGCCGCCTCTGTTGGATCTCCAATCGCCCTGTATTGCTGGCCATGCCTTTGGAGCTGGCTGTCGTTGCACAGGGCTGCTGCCTTCAGGAGGATCGTCATGCTCTTGAGATAAGGAGGACGGGCCGGCATGGTCTGGGGATCTAGGATGGGGATCCCGTGCCTGAGGACCCCATCTATGTGCTCTGCATGGCCATGCACGTCCAGTATGGTCACGGCCATCCTGTTTTCCGTAAGGGTACCTGTCTTGTCTGAACAGATCGTGGTGACCGAGCCGAGCGTCTCGACCGCAGGCAGCTTCCTGATAAGGGCATTGCGGCGTAGCATCCGCTGTGAACCCAGCGCAAGGGCTATGGTGGCAACAGCAGGAAGGCCCTCTGGTACCGCAGCTACTGCCATGCCGATGGCCGTCAGGAACATCAGCTGCACCGACTCACCCCGCAATACGCCCAATACGAACACTACCCCCACCACAACCATGACCCCAATTGCCAGGCCACGTGCCAACTGCTCCAGCCGCCGCTGCAGCGGTGTCGGCTCCATCCTGACGGTCTGGATGAGCTCTGCGATCCTGCCCAGCTCCGTCCTCATACCTGTGGCAGTTACCAACATCGTGGCCCTGCCATAGGTAACTGCCGTACCCATAAAGAGCATGTTGGTGCGATCCGAGATGGGAGGATCCTCCTGCTCTATAGGATCGACACCCTTGTCCACAGGCTCGGACTCGCCTGTCAGTGCAGATTCCTGGACCCGCAGGTTAGCAGCCTCTATGACCCTCCCATCTGCAGGTACGGCGGAGCCTGCCTCCAGTAAGACTATATCCCCAGGCACCAACTGCCTTGCACAGACCTCGCAGACGGCCCCATCCCTGCGGACCTTGACCACAGGCACGACCATCCGCTTGAGTGCTGCCATGGCCTTCTCTGCGCGATACTCCTGGCTGACCCCTATGACCGCATTCAGCACGATGATCGCACATATGGCGGCAGTATCCTTATACTCGCCCAACAGGGCAGAGACGACCGCCGCAACGATCAAGACCACCACCATGATGGCGGTCATCTGCTCCCAGAGGATCTGCCAGAGCCCCTTTACACTGCGATCTATCAGCTCATTGGGCCCGTATTCCAATGATCGCTTTTGGACCTGTGTGCTTGAAAGCCCAGTAGAAGGATCAGTCTGGGCCTCCTTCAGACACTGGTCAACCGGCAGTCTCCATGGTCGTTCGATCATCTCTGGCATCTTAAACCTGGCATTATCCCTTGCTGCTGGCAGGTTGGCAACCAACAAGGCCGGCTAACGCAGGGCCAAGCGGGTTGACCAGAGGGTACTACAGCCGGATAATCCAGCCTTGTCTATGACCGAACAAATACCCACGCGACAGCAGGCCTTGGACCTGTTGATGCAGTACAACAAGTCGCAGGCCTTGCTCAGGCACGCCTTGGCAGTAGAGGCAGCGATGCGCCAGGTCGCAAAGAGATTCGACCAGGACCAAGACCTCTGGGGCATCGTGGGTCTGATACATGACCTGGACTACGAGCAGTTCCCTGATCAGCACTGCACGATGACCGCCCAGATCCTGCGGCAGGCCGGCTGGCCTGAGGTGATCGTGCGGGCTGCCATCTCCCATGGGTGGGGTAGGTGCTCCCAGGTCGAACCCCAGACCCTCATGGAATGGGCACTATATGCCGTTGATGAGCTGACCGGCCTTGTGGCTGCAACCGCCCTTGTAAGGCCAAGTAGGTCGGTCCTGGACCTGACCACCAAGTCGGTCCTGAAGAAGTGGGGCCAGAAGGGCTTTGCCGCAGGGGTAGATAGGCACCTGATAGAACAAGGGGCACAGATGTTAGCATGGACCTGGCAGAGCTGATAGACCTGACCATTGCTGGTATGTGCCAGGTGGCAAAGGAGATAGGCCTGGCCGGCCAGGGCAGTGGCTGACTGGATTGGAGAAGCCCGCAAGTCCACGGACCGGAAGCCTTAATAAGCCTGAAAAAGGCTTGCCAAGCAGGGAGGAATGATCTAATATCTCAAGTTTACGTAAGGTCAAATACCAGATGATGTTATAGATTGTGTTTGGAAGGAATGACTACTGGCATGCTCAGCAAGACCGAAAAACAGCAGATCGTCAAGGAGTTCGAGACACACCCTGGAGACACAGGTTCTCCGGAGGTCCAGATCGCCATCCTGACCAAGAGGATCAATGATCTGACAGAGCACCTGAAGGTGCATCGAAAGGACCACTCTTCGCGCCGAGGCCTGCTGAAGATGGTCGGTAGCAGGTCCGCACTGCTAAAGTACATAAACAGGAAGGACCCCAAGAGATATCAGGCAATCATCACCAAACTGGGCCTGCGGAAGTAAGGGTCTGGCAGGTGCAGCAGAGCGTGCCAATAGGTCGGGCCTGACGGACTTGAGATGGCCAGAAAGGACTGTGATGTTCCAGATTCATACTGTTGAGAGACAGATCGCAGGGAGGATGTTAACCCTTGAGACAGGCCGGATCGGCAGGCAGGCTGACGGCGCCGTGCTGGTCAGGTACGGGGATACTATGGTCTTGGTTTCTGCGGTCACGGCCCCGCCCATGAACGAGGATATCGATTACTTTCCCCTCAGTGTGGAATACCGTGAGCGCTACAGCGCCGCAGGGAAGTTCCCACAGGGCTTCATAAAAAGGGAGGGCAGACCCTCAACAAAGGAGATACTGACAGCGAGGATGATCGACCGGCCTATAAGGCCATTGTTCCCCGAGGGCTACTTCCAGGAGGTCCAGATCATCGCCTCCGTACTGAGCGCTGATCGGGACAATGACCCAGATGTCCCTGCCATCATAGGTGCCTCTGCAGCCCTTGCCATAAGCAAGATCCCATTCCAAGGTCCGATCGCGGCCTGCAGGGTAGGTCTGATCAACGGCCAATTCGTCATAAACCCCACACCCAGTCAGCTTGCAGAAAGCCAGATGAACCTCCTGGTGGGAGGCCACAGCCGTGCCGTCAACATGATCGAGCTGGGTGCAAAGGAGGTGAGCGAACAGACGGTCAGCCAGGCCATCCAGGAGGCCCACAAGGTCATCATCGAGATATGCCAGATGATCGAGGAGCTGGCTGCGAAGGTCAACCCAGTTAAGGAAAGCCCTGTTGAGCTAGTAGATCCAGGATTGGTCAGTCTGATAGAGGCCGATTTTGTCCAGCAGCTTCGGGCGGCCAAGTGCATCGCCGAAAAGCGGGCGAGGAATCAGGCAGTAGACCAGATCCTACAGCAGGTCATGGAACGGTTCGGGCCTGGCGAAGGCGTCGATCAAGGCCAGAGGTACCCTGCACTGATGGTAAAGCGCGCCTTCGACAAGGCAGCAGAGAGGATCGTCCGCAACCTCATCCTTGAAGGCAAGAGGCTGGATGGGCGTACCTATGACCAGATAAGGCCTATCACATGCGAGGTGGGAATATTGCCCAGGACACATGGTTCTGCCATGTTTACGCGGGGTGAGACCCAGGCCCTTGTCTCTGTTACCCTGGGCACTATCAGCGACGCCCAGGTCATCGATGGCCTGCTGGAGGAATACCTGCAGAACTTCACCTTCCACTATAACTTCCCACCATTCTCCGTTGGTGAGGTCAAGCCTATCCGCGGTCCTAGCCGTAGGGAGATAGGCCACGGTGCGCTTGCGGAGCGGGCCCTTGAGCCAGTAAGGCCACTAGAGGACAAGTTCGCCTATACCATCAGGGTGGTATCTGACATCACCGAGTCCAATGGCTCCAGTTCAATGGCGTCGGTCTGTGGCGGCTCTCTTGCCCTGATGGATGCGGGTGTGCCGGTCACGGCTGCTGTAGCGGGGATATCAATAGGCATGGTCACCGCGCAGGATGGCTCTTACAAGCTACTGACGGATATCATCGGCGAGGAGGACCATTACGGTGACATGGACTTTAAGGTGGCAGGCACACGTAAAGGGATCACTGCCATACAACTGGACATCAAGACCGAAGGAATTGATCACCAGGTCATCGCCGAGGCCCTCACACGGGCCAAGGAGGCAAGGCTCCAGATCCTCGATATAATGGACCAGGTCATCTCCCAGCCAAGGCCCAACATAAGCCCACATGCCCCAAAACTGGTGACCTTGGAGATCGATCCGGAGTGCATTGGCAAGGTCATAGGTCCAGCAGGAAAGATGATCAAGACCATCCAAGAGCAGACCAATACCACCATAGAGATAGAGGAGGACGGAACGGTCTTCATAAGTTGCACGGATGGGGACGGGCACCTACAGGCCAAGGAGATCATAGAGAACATGACCCAACCGCCCCAGGTCGGCAGGCTCTACAGGAATGCAAAGGTCGTGGCGGTAAAGAACTTCGGGGCATTCCTGGAGATCACCCCTGGCGTAGAGGGGCTCTGCCACATCAGCGAGCTGAGCGATGCATACGTCAAGAACATTGAGAGCGTCTGCAAGGTCGGTGACACCATACCGGTCAAGCTGATTGCCATAGACGAGCAAGGCAGGCTCAAGCTATCGAGGAAGGCGGCTATGGCCGACTTGGGCATGACCGACAAGACTCCAGACAGCCAGGCCCAGGCCCGCCAACAAGGTTCAAGGCAAGATAGACATGACGGCGGTAGGTCTGATCAGGCACGGCATACAGGGGGCAGGCCTAGGGAAGGCCAGCACCAAAGGCATGGGCACAGACCAGGCCAACAATAGTAGGCGACAGACATCTTCATCACAAACGTCACAGGTCCCTTCGGGCACAGCGAGTCGGTCAACCATCCAGCAGCTTGAGGAGCTAGCCAAGCTCACAGGCGAGCTGGCCCACGAGATCAAGACCCCCCTGTCAACACTGAAGATAAATGTCAGGCTTGTCCGAGAAGACCTGGATCGGCCTGAACTGACAAGTATCCCGGATGTGGCCAGGGCCGTCAGGAAGCTTGCGGTCATCCAGGAGGAGGCAGACAGGCTCGAGGCCATCCTGACCGGATTCCTGAGATACATAGGCAAGACGGAGATCAAGCCCAGCCCGCAGGACCTAAATCTCATTGTGCAGGACATGATTGATTTCTATCTCCCGCAGGCCCATACTAGTAATATAACATTACGGCATCTGCTTACCAAGGAGTCACTTGTGTGCAATGTGGATGCCGGTATGCTCAAACAGGTCTTGCTGAATATATTCGTCAATGCCCAGCAGGCCATGCCCAATGGGGGAGAGCTGATGGTCAGGACCGAATCCAGACCTCCATCAGCAATAATACAGATCAGCGATACAGGTTGTGGTATCGCACCAGATTGTATTGGCAAGATATTTGAACCATACTATTCCTCAAAACCAAAGGGCACAGGATTGGGCCTGCCAACGGCTAAGAAGATCGTAGAGGCCCATGGCGGCAAGATCCTTGTCAGCAGTGAGCTGGGCAAGGGCACGTCTGTCAGTATAATATTACCTCTGTATCGGACTAGCGGGCAGCCATGTCAATAAGAGAACAGAAGGCCACAGTACTGGTGGTTGACGACGAAAGGGATCACGCCGACAGCATCGTGGAATCCCTCGGCAAGCTCCCTGTCAAGGCCATGGCGGTCTATACTGGGGAGGATGCACTCCAGATCATCCGCACTCAGTGTGTAGATGTCATCATCACAGACCTCAAGTTGGGGACCCAGACCAATGGTCTGGTGGTTTTAGAAGAGGCCCTCCAACGCGATCCCCAGACAAAGGTCATCCTTGTGACCGCTTATGCCACCATAGATACCTGTAAACAGGCCATGCGAAGGGGGGCATACGACTACCTGGTCAAACCAATCCAGATAGACCAATTACGAGCACTTGTTGCACAGGCAGCGCAGGAGATAAACCGTCAGGATAAGGCCTGCGGCAAGGACAAGCCAGAGTTCGTATTTGACGGGATAGTTGGCGCCAGCCCTGCAATGGAGCGGGTCATAGAGATTGCCAGGCGGATCGCTCCAACAAATATCTCTGTCTTGATCGAAGGCCCCTCAGGTAGTGGAAAGGAACTGCTGGCAAGGGCCATACATAATAACTCCCCCCGTCGTCATCGCCCATTTCAGCCTGTAAACTGCGCTGGTCTGACCGAGACACTGCTGGAAAGTGAGCTATTTGGACATGTTAAGGGGGCATTTACAGGTGCGATATCAGATCGCAGGGGTCTATTCGAACTGGCAAACGGCGGGACCCTTTTCCTTGACGAGATAGGAGACATGCCGCTCACCATGCAGGCAAAACTCCTGAGGGTGCTGGAGGATGGGGTGGTCATACCTGTAGGCTCCACAAGACCTGTGGTCGTAGACGTAAGGCTCATAAGCGCTACAAACCGTGATTTCCAAAGGCTTATCACAGAGAATAGGTTTAGGGAGGACCTGTATTTCAGGATAAAGGGTGTCAATATAGTAATGCCTGCCTTACAGGAGAGGCCAGAGGATATACCCCTATTGGTCGATTATTTCATCAAACAGGCCGCCGAAGAGATCGGCTCTCCAGTAAAGGGCATCACCCAGGCCGCCATGGGGATACTTACCAGTTACCACTGGCCTGGGAATATCCGTCAATTGCGCCATACCATAAGGACCATGGTAGTCCTGTGTGACCGGCCTATGCTAGATATCCAAGACATACCTCCAGAGATCAGCCCTAGGCCAAGGTTGGCACCAGGTCCTGCAGAGATATCAAGCCTGCTTGGGGGCGTCTCGCTAGAAGAACTGGAGCGGCAGGCGATAGCCCAGACCCTCGCAAAGACCGGCGGCAATAGGGAAAAGGCTGCAAAGATCCTTGGGATCGGGGAGAGGACACTGTACAGAAAGATCAAGGAATACAAGCTATAGGCCGTCCGCAGGCCTTTATGCTAATTCTTTAGCCAATCCTGACCTAGGAGCCAAGACAAGGGCCAGCATTTAAGGCACCTTGTATGTATGGACTGCAAGGTCTCTACCAACATGGCCTTATTACAGGTAGGCCCTGCACAGAAGATCAGGGTCATAGACTCGCATACAGCCGGTGAGCCGACGAGGGTGGTCCTGGATGGTGGCCCGGACCTGGGCAGTGGCACGTTCACGCAGAGAAGGGCATTGTTCTCTGCTCGATATGATCATTATCGCCGCGCGATCATACAAGAACCACACGGCCATCAGGCCATGGTTGGCGCACTATTGGTTGAACCAACGGATTGCTCTTGCCTGACAGGCGTAATCTTCTTCAACAACGTCGGTTACCTGGGCATGTGTGGCCACGGTACGATAGGTCTGGTCAAGACCCTGCAATACCTAGGCAGGATCGGCCCTGGTCAACATAGGATCGAGACGCCAGTCGGGGTGATCACGACCTGGCTTGATACAGATGGCCAAGTGACGGTAACCAACGTCCCCAGCTACCGCACTGACAAGGACCTCTCCATCCAGGTACCAGGTGTCGGGACGATCGTGGGCGATATCGCCTGGGGTGGGAATTGGTTCTTTATCACCTCCGATCATGGACTGGATCTAGATATGACCAAGATCGACGAGCTGATTGCCCTTGCACACATGATCCGCGATTCTGTCCATGCCCAGGGCTTTAGACACGTAGACCACATAGAACTCATCGGACCTGCAGCCAACCCAAATGCACAAGGCCGCAGCTTCGTCCTATGCCCTGGCGGTGCATATGACCGCTGCCCATGTGGGACGGGTTTGTCTGCAAAGTTGGCCTGTCTAGCCGCAGATGGGCAACTGGCCGAAGGCCAACCATGGATCCAAGAAGGTATACTGGGCAGTTGCTTTCGCGGTACCTACAGATGGCTGGAAAATGGACAGATCCTGCCGTCTATTACAGGCACTGCCTACATCACGGCAGAGGCTACCTTGCTATTGGATCAGTCAGATCCATTTTGTTGGGGGATAGGCCAGTGAAGCTGACCTGCGATATCGCCATAGTAGGGGCTGGAATCGTGGGTACGGCCTGCGCATACTATCTTGCCCAGGAGGGATTGAAGGTGATCGTCATAGAAAGGGGGCCTGTTGGCGGCGGCTCGACAGGTAGTTGCATGGGCCACATTGTGGTACTACACGATAGTGTGCCGCACCTAGCACTGACCTCGTTTGGCAGGCAGCTCTGGCAGCAGATATCCTTGGGCCTGCCGGAGGGGGTCGAATATAACCAATGTGGCACTATATGGCTAGCAACCACCCAACAGCAGATCCAGCAACTACGCTCGCAGCAGACCTATTACAACCAATATGGTATCGCCACCCAACTGCTAGATCAGGATGCCCTCTGCGATGCCGAGCCCTGCCTGCGTAAGGGGGTTGCTGGGGGGCTTTATGTCCCTGATGATGCAGTTATATACCCACCCGCTGCCGCCTGTTACCTGCTGGCAATGGCCCAATCCAACGGTGCCATGCTCTTGCAAGGCTGTCAGGTCATGGCCATTGGCCCTGATGGTTCAATCAGATTGCAGGGTAACCAGATCATATATGCCGGGATCATCATCAACGCCGCTGGCTGTTGGGCAAGCCAGCTCGACAGGCAACTACCTATCATCAAACGCAAGGGCCACCTGGCAGTGACCGATCGATCCGGCGCGGTGTTGAGACACCAGGTCGTAGAGGTATCGTATCTACAAAGTGTCCGACAAGATGCTGGTGCATCGGTGGCATTCAATGTCCAGCCCCGCAAGACAGGACAGATCCTCATTGGCTCTTCCCGCCAGATTGGTGCTGAAGGCACCGAGGTCGAGATGCCTGTACTGGCCCATATGCTCCAGAGGGCCGTGGAATGGATGCCAATACTGGCCAACCTGAAGGTCATAAGGGCATGGGCAGGCCATAGACCTTCCACACCTGATCACCTGCCTATGATCGGGCCTTGCCCTGGCAATGAAAGGGTCTGGCTGGCAACAGGGCATGAAGGGCTGGGTCTCACCACATCCCTGGCCACAGCCCATCTTATCGCCAACATGATCGCAGGCAGGCCATGCCAGATAGACCCAGGACCCTATCTGCCAGGGCGTCTATTGCAAGGGACCTATGCCTAGATTAGTCACGGTGAAGATCGATGGCATCGAGATAAGGGTACCATCAGGGACCTCTGTCGCAGCCGCCCTGGCCCTTGCTGGCAAGCAGATAACCCACAGATCAGTCACAGGTCAGCAAAGGGGGCCATTCTGTGGGATAGGCGTATGCCTCGCATGCCGCGTCACCATCAATGGCCAACCAGGCTGCCGCAGTTGCAAGGTCTCCTGCCAGGAAGGGATGGAGGTGATCACCGATGGCTAAGACCATCCTGGATATGGACGTGGTAATAGTGGGTGCCGGGCCTGCAGGTATTGCAGCAGCAGTGACGGCCAGCAGGTTCGGCCTAAAGACTGCCTTGGTGGAGGACTCGCCCGGGCCTGGCGGCCAGGTCTGGCAGGAGACGCCATCGGGGCGGCCCTGGTCAAGAAGGTGGCTCAACAGACTGAGGGCCTGTGGCGCGCAGGTGCTAGGTGGTACAACGGCCGTCTGCCCAGTAGACCAACGTACCCTGCTAGTCGAGACTTTGGATGATCACCATGTGCTTGCCTGGAGGCACCTGATCCTGGCCACAGGTGCTAGAGAGCTGCTGCTGCCAATGCCAGGCTGGACGGTCCCTGGTGTATTTGGGGCTGCAGGCCTTGCCAGACTGGCCAAGAACGGTTGGCCTGTGGCAGGCAAGAAGGTGGTGGTTGCCGGCAGTGGCCCATTGCTCCTTCCTGCAGCATTGACACTGAAGCGGTATGGCGCAAGGATCGCCCTCATTGCCGAGCAGGCGCCGATAGGCAGGCTGATCGGCTTTGCCTTGGCCTGCATGTACCTGGCCCCTGCCAAGCTCCTGCAGGCTTGGCTCTATGGGCTTAGACTTGCAAATGTCAGGTACAAGATGGGCTGCTGGCCTGCAAGTGTAGAAGGCGATGTGTGCCTCAAGAAGGTCAGCCTTGTCCACAAAGGCCTTAAGATAGCTATCGATTGTGATATCCTTGCATGTGGGTTCGGGCTCGTGCCAAACCTCGAATTGGCCAGATTGCTGGGTTGCAGCATCCAGCAAGGTGTGGTCTGCGTGGATCAATGGCAAAGGACCTCTGTGCCTGGCATCTATGCAGCAGGTGAACAGACATGTATCGCTGGCATGGAGCATGCCATCCTCTCTGGCCGGATCGCAGCCCTAGTTATAGCAGGCCAATACCAAGAGGCACGACCCATGCTGGGAGCCTGTAGCAGAGCCAGAAGGTTTGGCCATGCCCTGGCCCGGGCGTTTGCCTTGCGGCCTGAGGTCCTTGGCCTGGCAGACCAGGAGACGATCATATGCCGCTGTGAGGATGTAACTGCTGGACAGTTGCAGCCTTACACGGACTGGCGGAAAGCCAGGCTCATGAAGCGATGTGGCATGGGCCCATGCCAAGGCAGGATCTGCGGCGCGGCACTTAGCCACATCAAGGCCTGGCCATATCCTACCGCCAGGCCTCCACTGCTGCCGACAAGGATCGCTACCCTTATCGAGGGCACCATGGCTGTGCAAAAGGCAGCCAATGAAGCCAAAGGAGATCAGATATGACCACAAAGCTCGACCAAAATACTATAAGGGCCAAAATCGCCAAACTGAGCCTGCCGACACTGGCATTCATAGACGGAAAGGACAGCCCATCTTCTGATGGCAATACGCAATGCCCAATCAACCCTGCCAATGGAAGGCCCCTGGCCCAGGTAGCTGCATGCACACACCAGGACGTGGACAGGGCCATTCAGGCCGCAAGACGGGCCTTTGAGCAGGGCTGCTGGTCTAGATTGCACCCATCGGATCGGAAGAAGGTCATGCTCAAGTTCGTGGACTTGGTGGAGAAGCACTCGACCGAGCTCGCCCTCATGGATAGCCTCAGCGCAGGCAAGCCCATCAGCGATACGATCGGGATTGACCTGCCAGATACGGTGGCCTGTCTTCAATGGCATGCGGAACTCGTAGACAAGCTCTATGACAAGACAGCACCTACAGGCCTTAGCAATCCATGTATGATCGTCAGGGAACCCATAGGCGTTGTTGGGCTGATCGTGCCATGGAACTTCCCTGTGCAGATGGCGGCCTGGAAGCTGGGTCCGGCCTTGGCAGCGGGCAACAGTGTTGTGCTAAAGCCTGCCAGCCAAACCCCTTTCAGTGCAATCAGACTTGCACAGTTGGCCTGGCAGGCAGGTCTGCCACCAGGGGTATTCAATGTCATACCTGGCGAAGGTTCAACCGTGGGCAAGGCCATCTGCTGCCACATGGATGTGGATATGGTGGCCTTTACAGGTTCCACTGAGATAGGACGTCAGCTATTGCGATACAGTGCCCACTCCAATCTCAAGCGGGTCATCCTGGAGTTGGGTGGCAAGAGCCCGCAGATAGTATTTGCAGATGCACCTGACCTGGATCTTGTGGCACAGCATGTTGCCAATGCGGCATTCTGGAATATGGGCGAGAACTGCAGTTGCGGTTCCAGACTTATCGTACAGGCCAATGTCAAGGATGAACTACTGCAGCGGGTGATCAAACAGGTCCGATCCTGGCCAGTTGGCGACCCGCTGGATCCAAAGACCAGGTTAGGCCCATTGATCACTAGTGCGCACATGTACAAGGTCCTCGATTACATCACCGCAGGAACACAGGAGGGTGCAAGGTGCCTGTTAGGAGGAAACCAGATACTGCAGGACACAGGGGGCTGGTTTGTGGAGGCAACTATATTCGATCAGGTACAGAACCATATGCGGATCGCCCGCGAGGAGATATTCGGGCCTGTCCTATCGATAATGACGTTCGATACCGAGGACCAGGCAATCAGGCTGGCAAATGACACCAACTATGGACTTGCTGCATCGCTTTACACCACCGACATCTCCAGGGCCAACCGCGTTGCAAGGGCCCTACGCGCTGGCACGGTCTCGGTCAATTGCTACAGTGAGGGCGATGTAACAACACCATTTGGCGGGTTCAAGGAATCCGGCCTCTTCGGCCGAGATAAGTCGATATACGCACACCTCCAATATACGGAACTGAAGACCATCTGGATGCAACTGCTATGAATAACGATCTTCACGGTGTAATTGCTGCGCTGCCTACGCCCATAAACGATCGGGAACAAGTGGACCTAGAGTGCCTAGAGCGATTGGTAGGCCATCTGATCAGGCAAGGTGTACACGGGCTTGTCGCACTGGGCAGTACTGGCGAGTTCTATGCATTAACCGGCCGCGAACGCCAGGAGGTGGTAATGGTCACACTCAGGGCTGCCAATGGAGCCATCCCTGTCCTGGTGGGCGCCAATGGCGGATCCACGGAGGAGGTGGTCCATTACTGCCGACAGGCAGAACGACTGGGTGCACAAGGTCTGATGCTTGCCAGTCCCTATTACTCTTGTCCGACACATCAGGAGCTGCTTGTCCACCTCCAGGCAGCCAACGATGCGGTTGGCATACCGATTATGCTCTATAATTGTCCTGCACGAACGGGGGTGGATATGACCCCAGAATTCATCGAGCGTGCTGCCAGCCTGTCCAACGTCCGATTTGTCAAGGAGAGCACTGGCCAGATGGAGCGGATCACCAGATTGATACGGACCTGTGGAGAGCGGATCGTGGTATTCTGTGGATGCGATACGATTGCGCTAGAAGGCCTGATCATGGGTGCAGCAGGCTGGGTTGGCGGTATGGTCAATGTGCTGCCACGCATGCACAGGAGGCTTTACGACCTGGTAGTCCAGTCCGGGGAGCTCGCTGCTGCCAGGAGGCTATTCTACAAGATCCTACCTGTGCTAGAGATGGCAGAACAAGGCGGCAAGTATACGCAAGTAGTCAAGACAGGTTGCCAAATAATGGGCCATCCGGTCGGTCCACCAAGGCGACCACTAAGACCGCTGGACGATCACGAATATGCGCTACTTTCTAGGCTATTGGGTCCGGTTAGGGATGCCGAATCCGTGCAATAGGCAGACCCAAGGTTCAATATGCACGCCACAGATACATCGGCTCTGGGGTCGTGAGCTCGAACAACCTGCTCCGATCCAGCCTTATGGGGATGTCCTTGTAGGCCTGGACCAATAGGTCCATCAAGGAGAAGGCCCGCCTATACTCAACCACCCTAGCCTTCTCCAGACCTGCCATGGACTTGACCAGATCAATGGCATCATCCAGATAGCCAACCTGATCAATCAGGCCCTCCTCTAGGGCATGTGGGGCAGTATAGATCCCGCCATCAGCCAATGCCCGTACCTGGTCTGCAGACAAGACCGGGCTCCTACCCTCCGCCACTACCTCCACAAACCTCTCATACGCAGGCGTCAGGAGCCTTTCCTGCAGATAATCAAGTTGCTCTGGTGTGGGCGGATCGAATGAACTGGGCCAATCCTTCTTCTGACCGGACTTCAGCACCACCGGCTTGATGCCCAGCTTATCCTCCAGCAGCCCTCCCAGCACAAAATGGCCCATAAGCACACCTATAGAACCTGTAATGGCGGTCGGCTCAGCCACGATCCTCTGGCAACCTACGGCCACGTAGTAGCCGCCGGATGCGGCCGTTCCCTCCATGAAGGCCACTACTGGAACTCCTGTCTGCTGCTTATATTGAATAATCTGATGATAGAGCTGGTCGCTGCCAGAGATGGTCCCACCAGGTGAACTAATGCGGATGATCAAGCCCTTGATGGCCTTGTCCTTGCTGCCTGCCCTGATCTGCTGGGAGAACTGTTCCGTCAACCTGCTATCGATAATGCCCCTGACAGGTATGATGACGATCTTGTCCTTTTGTGGACCAGACTGGATCACATACTCCTGCAGCCCCCTGTGCGCGCCGCCTGCAACGATCAGGGCCCCTACCACCAACAATATAAGGACCAAATTCAAGACTACTGCCAGGCCCCTGATGATCGTCCATAATACCTTGATGGGCGAACCGGTACGCCTTGGCTGGCTGGCAGTTGGTGCAACTAGCGGATGATCTTGACTGGAGCTCCCTATTTGATCCATCTTGCCTTGATCCTAACCTACCAACTGTAAACTGTCAATCTCGGTAACCAGGCGACCCCGCTGACCTTACAGACCTGCGATACTGGGCAGGAGAGATCCCAACGGTCTGCCTGAACTGCCTGGTGAACGCACTCTGGTCGCAATAGCCACAGTCCAAGGCAACCCTTGAGATGGGGTCATTGGTCTGCCGTAGCCTCTTGACCGCCACGTCCATCCTGACCTTCTGTATGAACTGCCCTGCCGTGATCTGAAACACCTTTTTAAATCTCTGCTCAAGTTGGTATGTAGACAGGCCAGCCAGGTTTGCAAGGTCCTGGACCTTCAATGGCTCGCCATAGTGTTCTTGGATGTATCCAACTACATCCGCAAGGGCCCTATAGTCCTCGCCCTTCTCGCTGGGGGCGTGTAGATCCTTTGATATACCCACAAGCCCAATCACCTTTCCACCTTGGTCGCGTAGTGGCAGTTTATGCGTCAGACACCACCCAGTGCCACCAGAAAGATACACCTGAAGCTCCAATTGGTTCAGGATAGGTTGGCCTGTTTGCAGGACCGTCCTATCCTGTTCACTATAGCTTTGGCCCAATGGTGCAGGAAAGACCTCCTCTGCCCTTCGGCCTATGATCTGGGCCTTGTCCTTCTTGCCACAACGGTCCACCATGGTCTGGTTGACCACCACATACCCACCACGAGAGTTCTTGATAAAGAAGACCACATCTGCAATGCAGTCAAAAAGGGCCTCCAGGACCAAAGGCCAGTCTACCTTAGAGAAGATCTGGTCATCCAGTATTGGCTGCTCCGTCATATCGATCCACTATTATAATCAGCTACTATATCCAAGCCAGTAAGCACTTGCCCCAGCCCGGACCATGCGTATAATCCAGCCGTGGAATGAGGCCCTTTGCATGGAGCTGACTATGACGGAGCTCAAGATACTGCTTGCCAGGCTGGCATGGATCATCCTTCCTGTGGTAGTATTCCTGCTGACATTGGCAATAGGCTATGCAATCCGCCGCATCGTATTTGCAAGGCTGATCCACTGGTCAAAAAAGACCTCCACACAGATAGACGATATCATCATCGCCTCTCTCAAGACCCCAATGGTCATCTGGTTTGTGATGCTAGGTCTATACCTTGCATTGCAGACACTCCAACTTCCTGCTGAGATCACCACACCGCGTGCTGAACATGTAGTTGAGAGGATCGTCTCGATCTCTAAGACGGTCTTGATGGTCCTTGGATACCTATCGGTGACCTTTGCCCTAGCCAGCATGGCAGGCAGGATCGTCCAGGCATACTCAGGCAAGATCGAGACCGCCCTACCGGTGACCTCCTTGACCAGGAATGTCACCAGGATCGTGATACTGGTCATCGGTATCTTGATCATCATCAGGCAACTGGGCATAGACATCACACCACTGCTAACCACACTCGGTATCGGCGGCCTTGCGGTGGCACTGGCCTTGCAGGACACACTTGCCAATCTGTTTGCCGGCTTCCACATCATCGTCTCTAAACAGATAAAGGTTGGTGACTTTGTCAGGCTTGAAAGCGGTGAGGAGGGCTATGTGACAGACATAAACTGGCGGACCACAAAGATACGTATGCTGCCGAACAACGTCGTTCTCATACCGAATGACAAGCTCGCCAAGGCCTTGGTGATCAACTACTATCAGCCAGATAAGGAGATGGCCGTATTGGTCCAGGTTGGAGTGCACTATGATAGCGATCTAAGAAAGGTAGAACAGGTAACCATAGAAGTGGCACGGGAGGTCATGAAGGAGATACCTGGAGGCGTCCCCACATTCGAGCCATTCATAAGATATCACACCTTTGGAGACTTCAGTATAAACTTCTCTGTTATCATGCGTGCCAGAGAGGTAGTAGACCAACACCTGATCAAGCACGAATTCATCAAGAGGCTTCACGAAAGATACCGAAAGGAAGGGATCATCATCCCGTATCCGATACGGGCCATAAACTACAGCCAGGAGAAGGCCATGCTGCCATCTACCGGCCGGCCAGTATGAGCCTGTCCATCAGTAGGGAAACCTGCCTTTGATCCTTTAGGTTGTACCTGGCCAAGGAGGTCGCCAAACCCACCCTGAATGTGAAGGCATCCTGAGGCATGACCTTAAACATATCTTCGTCGGTCTTGTCATCCCCTATTGCCAAGACAAAGTCATATCTGGCCTCGGACAACAGCTTGCTGGCCACCGAGCCCTTGTCATAGCCTGCCCTCTTGACCTCTATCACCTTATGACCTTCTAGTATCTGCAGCCTGCTATCCTGGAGTACTAGCTGCCACAGCTCTTCCAACAGCTCTTGAGACCGCTCGAGTGCGATCTCAGGCTCTGCGTTGCGGTAGTGCCATGCAACAGAGTAGCTCTTTTTCTCTATGAATGACCCGCTGCAACGATCCACATATCTCTCAAGTATAGGCACTACCTTGGCCTGCCAGTCACCATCCTCTGTTGCCTCGCCAACCCATGTCTGTCCGGGGTACCTGATCAAGGCCCCATGTTCAGCCACCAGGACCAAGGAAAGTGGGCCAAACCACTGCTCCAGGAACTGGCGATCCCTACCACTTACGATCACCACCGTATTTCTTGGATCGGAAGATAGCCGCTGGAGCCAATTCAACAGCGTTTCATCCGGCTGGGCCTGCTCAGGGAACCTGGAGAACG
Organism: Sedimentisphaerales bacterium; assembly: GCA_029907605.1. Taxonomy (GTDB): domain Bacteria; phylum Planctomycetota; class Phycisphaerae; order Sedimentisphaerales; family Anaerobacaceae; genus DTPU01. Next base: position 3,657 of record JARYLO010000041.1, on the reverse strand, counting down.
GGACCAGTGTGCCATCATAGTCCATGAACATGATCCTGCGTGAAGCCGATCGATACTGATTAGTAACCTTTGCAAGTATAGATCTATCGACCATTCTCACCCTATAACGCAATTGCTCCTGTCGAGTACGCCCCATGGTGTCAAAGAAGTCCGATGCCCATTTGAACACATCGTATTCGGATATCCTCTTCTGCATCCGCTCCATCCTGACCTTCCGCTCCTCAGGCGGCATATCTAGGGCCTTCGCTATGGCCGAGGCCACCTCTAACTTATCTGTAGGGTTGATCAATATGGCCTCGCTGAGCTCTGCGGCAGCACCTGCCATCTCACTTAGGATCAGCACCCTAGGCCTCGAACCCTGGCAGGCAACGTACTCCTTGGCCACAAGGTTCATGCCATCCCTCAAGGGTGTTATAAGCCCGACCTCGCTTAGGTCATATAAGGCAACCATCTGCTCAAAGTTAAGCGACCTGTATTCATAGACCACTGGCCGCCAGCCTAGGGTTCCGTACCTGCCATTTATCCTGCCAACACTTGCCTCCAACTCCCTGCGGATCTGTTGATACCTCGTCACTGATTCACGAGACGGTATCACAACCATGTCAAATACCACCTTCTGGTGCCATCTAGGATAATGCTGGAGGAACACCTCATAGGCCAACACCCTCTCCACCAAACCCTTGGTGTAATCCAGCCGATCTATTGAGAATATCAGTCGCCTGTCTCCTAGGACCTTCCGGATGGCCTGACGCTCCTTTTCTACGGCCGCATCCTGCAGGGCAGCCCTTAGACGGGCATAGTCAATGCCTATTGGGAATGTATCTGCGCGAACCAGTCGATCACCAAAGATAACGGTATTGTGTGAGGCCTCCAGGCCATACGTCCTGCTGAGGGCCCTCAAGAAATACCGGGTGTAGTCATAGGTATGGAAACCAACCAAGTCCGCCCCAAGCATGCCATTGAGCAACTCCTGTCGCCAAGGTCTTGGCATAAGGCGGAAGACCTCATACGATGGGAAAGGGATGTGCAGAAACAGGCCTATCCTTGCCTCAGGTAGGTGCCTCCTTATCATACCCGGAAGCAACAGCATGTGATAGTCGTGTACCCAAATCAGATCTGTCGGCCTTGCCACCCCCAGGACCTGCTCGAGGAATAGCTCCTGGGCCTCCTTGTAGGCATCAAAATAGGCCGGATCGAAGGATGCAAGCGAAGGAAAGTAATGAAACAATGGCCATATCAGGTCATTACAGAAGCCACCATAATACTCACTATCTAGGCGGCCAGGTAGATATACTGGTCTTAGTTCAAATGGTCCTCTCTGTCCGCCTGCATCTGCCCACTCTTCGGCAGTATCCTCTGCCTTCCCGACCCAGATGATCTGCTTATTGGCCAATACACCTGCCGACGAGGAAGGCGAGGTCAGTGCCAGCATGGCTGTCACCAGCCCTCCAGGATTCCTTACTACCTTGCCCCGGTGGACCCTGTATGGCAGCCTATATGAGACTATGATGATCCGATCAATATGATCCAGGCACGCCTCCATAGTCTTGTCCGTCAAAGAAATATTGGCCTATCAATCCTCCGTGCAATCCGGTAGACCGCATTCAAGAGACCTACGTGACTGTATGCCTGGGGAAAATTGCCCCACTGAGAGCCATCCGGCATGACGACCTCGCTGAATAGACCCAGATGGTTTGCGTATGATAACAACTGTGCTACCACATCCATGGCCTCATCTAATCTTCCCACACAGGCAAGGGCCTCTGCATGCCAAAAGCTGGCTGGCAGGAAACCTGCCTTGGGTTTGCCAAAGTCATCTTCATGCACGTACCGGAAGAAAAGCCCATCGTTGGCCTTGAGCTGCCGCTCAAGCCCTTCCAGATGCAGCCTTGCCTTTTCAGAGCCACATTCCAAGTAGTTGAGGCTTATTAATTGAAGCGTGCTGGCATCGAGCTGATCTGATCCAATAGCCTGGGTGTAGACCCTCCTGTCGTGATCGTAGCATCCCTCGATCCTTGCCGCGCTCTGTTGGGCCAAGTAGGCTGCCCTTTGTGTCATATCAGTATCCCCAAGGAGCTGGCCGAGCTTTTGTGCTGCCATAGCACCTACCCAGTGGAATAGGTACATATAGCAATGCCGCTGATGGGTGGAGCGAAACTCCCAGATGCCCGAGTCAGGCTCGTCCATGTGCAACTCTATCCGGTCCAGCATCTTGTTGACCATACCAGCAATACTGCGCATGTCATAATCACAAAGTCGTTTGTCCACATATAGCGGCAGGAGGCTGATAAGCACCTGACCGTATACATCGAATTGACGCTGGCTTGTGGCGGCATTGCCTATCCTTACAGGCCGGTTACCCATATAACCATCCAATGGAAGGGTCCATTCTTCCAGTACAGGATCACCTGTGACGGTATAGACAGGTCTTATCTCGGGCTCATCACCAGCCAACAGGTTTTGCACGAATTGAAAGTATCTTTCCAGCTCCTCAAAATGTCCAACGTTGTTGAAGGCGGTCAGGATATAGTAAGTATCCCTCAGCCAACAGTATCTATAATCCCACGTCCTGCCGGATCCTGGGCACTCAGGTAGACTGGTTGTCCCAGCGGCTATGATGGCGCCGGTATCCTCGAACTGATGCAACTTCAATGCCAATGCAGACCTTATGGCCTCCTCTTGGAAGATAGGTGCAACACTAATGGTCTTGACCCACTGTTGCCAATATCGACGGGTCTTGTCCAAGAAGTCTTCGGCCGTAGCGGCCAATGGTGCCTCCAGTGGGGGGCCGTAGGTGAGGACGAGGTATCGAACCCCGTTCAAGACAAAGGGCTTACCATCCACCACATAGTTAAGAGGTATGTCCGTAGTAACACGAACATGGCCCCCCAGGTTTAGGTAGCGGATGTGGTTGCTGCCAAGCACCACCTCAGGCCTTATCCGCCCATAGTCACCCACAGGCAGACAACGCACCTGTATCCTTCCCTGTCCTCTGAGGGGCTCAAGCTTCCTTACGAGCATCAGAGGCCTAAAGTACCGGTCATACTGATAGAACCTGGGGGCAAAGTCCGTGACCCTAAACGAACCTTCCTCGTGCTCGAACTCTGTGCAAAGTATATTGGTATTGGTCAGGTAATACTGCCTGGTCTTGAACTGGCCTAGAGGTCGGATATAGAAATGCCCTCCCTTCTGCTCATCCAAGAGGCTACCAAACAAGAAGCTGCTGTCAAACCTTGGCATGCACAGCCACCTGACTGCTGCCTGGTCGTCAATGTATGCCATGTAGGAACAGTTACCGATTATACCCAGTCTGTATCTGTGCATATGCACTGGCATCCTTTGGAAAAAACACGGTGCTTATGGTAGTATACCTGGGGTCTGGGCTGACGTAAAGTACAACGGGCCCTTTAAATCGTGGCAGGAATGTGGTAGAAGTATAGACCGACCGACAAAACGTAAGCTTTTTGGCAACTATTGGAGGTAAGAAAATGGCCATTGATTACAAGGATCTAGAGGTCTGGTTTGTAACTGGCAGCCAACACCTATATGGTCAGCAAGCGCTCGAGCAGGTAGCTGACCACGCCAAGAAGATCGCATCTGGTCTATCTCAATCGCCCCACGTACCCATAAGGCTCGTCAGTAAGCAAGTGATGACCA
>JARYLO010000040.1 GCA_029907605.1 Sedimentisphaerales bacterium | reverse complement strand
TTGGCGGCGATAGAAGGATTGAGAAGTACGATCCCAAGTTCAATTGGTTGCCGGGATCTATGAACCGAGTAGGCTTAGTTGTACATTGCTCCGCTTTTGGGGTACAGCACACTATCAGGTTGCGGACCTCAGGAAGTGAATCACGGCCTGTCCTAGTTCGGCGAGTCTGTAAGTAGCTACCTTGGGATGTTTTTGATGTGCCAAGTTGGGATCTATCCAGTTGATCAGCTTTGGGCCGTGTACTCAGTACCCTGCGATTGCATATTGATGGGTTTAGTTGCTTTCAATAAGAGTGGCTTATGCTGGAAGATGAAAAGAACGTTACAATAATCCACGCGGGTGACAAGCCGTATCTCGTTCCGCATTATCGCGTGGGCATGCTCAACTATCTTGACCGCTTCCTCAGGCCTTATGGCTACAAGCTAGAGGTTGTAGCCGGTGGAATTCAGCGTGATAACCCCCATGCGATTCACTTTGCATACGTTCCAATGCGACTGACGCTTACAACTATCTGCAAGTATCTTCATAGCACGATGCCTGCAGTGCTCGTACCCTGTGCTTACCTTAAGAACCTCTGGCTCTTCCCAATGTTGATTGCTGCCAAGGCCCTTGGCATCAGAGTAGTGTATTGGGGGCATGGTAGGGACCTTCAGGATAAGAGGAACCACCTGAAGAATATGGCGTACATAGTGGAACACTTCATGGTCGATGGGATAATCTTGTACGCAGAGCACCTAAAGCAATACGTGCCGAGGTGCCTTCACCAAAAGGTCTTCATTGCCAACAATACTTTGGACACCTCACTTTACGACAATGTCCTTCTGGACCGCGAGGCCACTAAGGCAAAATACGGGATCAAAACCAGTAGGAATATAATATGCATGGGCCGATTTGAGAGAAGGAAGCGCGTGCAGGACCTTGTCGGGGCCTTCAAGGGACTCCGCCGAGACGATGTCGGTCTAGTCCTTGCTGGTCCTGATTCGGATGGTCTGTTGCAGTCGATTGAACATCCGAGGATCTACAAGACCGGGGCTGTATACGGTGAGGCAGCTATTCAGCTTCTGTCGGCATGCGATGTGTATTGCCTGCCTGGAGCGGTAGGCCTTAGCATAGTAGATGCATTCTATTGCGGATTGCCACTGGTGACGGAGGAAGGGATCGATCACGGTCCTGAGATAATGTATCTCAAGCCCGGCGTCAATGGCTTCATGGTCCCAAAGGGCGATACACAAGCTTTGGCTGAGAAGCTAGAGCTCCTGCTCCACGATGACCAGTTGCGCCAGCAATTCTCTCGTAACGCCAGGCGCGAGATCGCCACCAATGGCCATATCAGTACCTTTGCAAAGGGGTTCTTAGCCGCGTTGGATTATGTTTCGGGCGTAGATAGAGGAGGCCCCCAGCAGGTTGATGTGGTCAAGACCGGCAATCTTGATAAGTGCGGATGACCTTGGAGCGTCTGAAGCCGTAAATTCTGCTGTACTCAAGGCCTTCTTCAAGAGATTTATCAGTGGCGCGAATACAATGGCTAATGCGGCCACCTTGGAACATCCGTTCAGGCTGATTACCAAGCACAATCTTGCAGATCGAGTAGGGATTAGCCTTATGCCTATCCACGGGAAGGCTGCTGTCTTCAAGATCATCCGTAGGCCGTCGACTACGTACGTTTCAAAAAGGTAATACGAGGCCATTACCTACGAAACTCAGGCACAGATGGAACGGTGCTACGGCGTCGTTCCCCGCCATTTGGACTTGCATCACCACGTCCACAGCATCTGGGCAATAATGCAGGCAATCCTGCCTGTTATCTGAGAATGGCGGATCAAGAGGGTCAGGGTCTTGCGCAATGTCAACCCTCCCTGGGGCATAATCAAGAAACTATATGTGGCCGCCTACAGTAGACGGCTTAGATCCCTCGGCTTAGCAAGAACCGACTTTTGCCGGTTCTGTGAACGACTACATGGGCGTACTTGCGGGTCCTCGCAAGAATCTGAAACTCGGCGTACATGAGGTTATGGTCCATCCGGACTTCTCACAAGATGGTCATCTGGTGGACGGAGGGACAGGGTTGCGGTTAGCTGAGGTGGTGGCCTTTCTTGCCGCTGCTGGAACGGTTATAAGCGCATCCGAGGAGCCTCCTTGCGTGCGGCAAGTCGGGAGGTAGCTTGGCATGCCAGCCCGTTACATTATCCTATTACATGACGATTGGGAAGTGAGGGGAGATGGGCTTGGCAATGTCGCTGATCTTCAATACCTGCCTGCACTAGCCCTTATGGACATTGCAGAGGATCTTGGGTTAAAGCTGACCTTCATGGCTGAGGTTGCGCATCGGCTGGCACTGGAAAGGTTTAAGGAATGCCATCCAGACCTGTCAGTACAAGCCAGATTATGGGATGATACTGTTCGTATGATGGCCGAGCGCGGCTTTGATGTGCAACTGCATCTGCATCCTCAGTGGCTAGATGCCAGGTATGTGGATGGCAGATTTAGGGTGGGTCGCCGTCAGAACATTGGGTGTTACAGGCCCGATCAACAGGAGCAACTTATCGCGGAATCGGTTCGGTACCTGATTGGTTTAGTGAAGTCTGTCGATCAAGGCTATCAGGTAATTGCATTCAAGGCTGGGTGTTGGGGCCTTCAGCCCTCTAGACCGCTGCTGGGAATCCTAGCGAGCACCGGTATCCACATCATCCTGGGCGTAAGGGATGGTATGTGTATACCCAACCAGAATGTTGACTACAGGCGCTTGGAGGAGAGGTTTCTTCCATATCACCCCAATGTGGATGACGTAACGAGGGTGGCCGAACGGCCTAATTCTCTTGTAGTAATCCCACTTCAACTGCATGCCGCTGACATGATCGCTACGGTTAGGTTGGCCTTATATCTTGGCCTGAGCAAGATTAGAGAGAGATTTGCATCGGAGGACGCCACCTGGAGAGTAGACATGTCTTGGCCTTCCAACCAAGGCCAGAAGAAGGGCCGATTCAGATTCTCATTACGGCCATATCGCACACATCTGAAACTAGGCGCCCTTCCATTTTCGTTCATGAAACATGCCTTTGATCAGGTCATCAAAAGGCTGCAGCATTTCGACTTAGACCTAATTCCGATTGCAATAGAATGTCACTCAAAGACCCTCAAGAGCCATATGGGGGAGGTGAGGAGATTCGTGACCTACCTTTTGGACCATTATGGCGACCAGATAGAGTTCATGGATCTTCGCAGCTTCTGGCAATACCTTCAGGAAAGGCCTTGGTTGGTCAAAAGTAAAGCTGTTGATAATGAACAAGCTAGTGCTATCCAACTCGATCAGCGATCAAGGGCTAGCTGATCGTGGACTGTGTTCAGACGCCGTTTACGAGAGGATCGAGAAGTCCCTTATTGCCCTAGAGAAATGGCTAAGGGTAAATCAGTATGCCGGCTACGATCCATTCGACGGCCTAACATCACATCTACGGCTGTTGACCTTCCGGAAGTGTCTGTTGGAGAGGATCCTTGAACAGATTGTCTTGCGAAGCCCAATTAACCTTCGGCCCTTGTTGGGGATAAAGAAGCGCAGCGACATAGCATTTGCCAGAGGGCACCTCGCAAGAGGGTATCTGCGTTTATGGAACCTGACTGGCGAAGGCCTTTTCAGGGATAAGGCAGTAGAATTCCTCTGCTGGCTAAGGGATCATGCCGAAAGCGGTTATAGCGGCCATTGTTGGGGTGCGCCATTTGATCATGCTGCGCGGGGCGGCCAAGTGCCGCGTGGAACACCTTACCTACCAGAGACAAGCCAGATAGGCAATGTGTTCGTGGATGCTTATGAGATCTTGGGAGAGCAGGCCTATCTTGAAACTGCAGTGAGCGTGTGCAGGTTTATCATCAACGACCTGCCAAGAGAGCAGATAGACGGGGGATTTTGTATTAGCTACCATCCTGGCGGGCAGCTTTTTATACATAATGCAAATGCACTGGGTGCGGGGTTGCTGGCTAGGGTAGGTAAGATTATCCACTGCCAAGAGATGATGGATCTTGCGCGGCAGGCTATGAGTTATACATGCAACTATCAACTTCCATCCGGAGCCTGGTATTATGGCCAGGAAGATCGCTATCACTGGATAGATAACTTCCATACTGCTTACGTACTCGATGGGTTGAAGTGCTATATGGATTCGACCGGCGATGGCTCTTTTTGGAAAGAGCTCGACCGTGGTATCAACTTCTACTGCACAACATTCTTCTTATCTGATGGAAGACCCAAGTATTATCACGAGCGACTATTCCCGATAGATATCCAGTGTATAGCACAGGCTATAGATACGCTTGCTTACCTGGACAATCATCAGCAAAGAAGTGTGGACTTAGCGGTCAAGGTCGCTATATGGGCTATTGACCACATGCAGGATAAGAGTGGCTATTTCTACTACAGGAAGCTTCCGTACAAGACCGTCAAGATCCCGATGGTCCGCTGGGGTCAAGCACCGATGCTGAGTGCCCTGGTCAACCTGCTGATCAAGCTCAAGACGCGATGCTGATAAAGCAAGAAGATATGGCCAAACCGCAGGAAAGGCTCGACACTTACCGATTGTATAAGCAAAGCAGGCCTGTTAGGTACCTCTCTGAAGATCCTGCGCCAGTGACTGAATATGTACTACAGTGGATCTTTCAGACCCTTGGGCTTAGATCCGAGCAGGTTGGATCAGTTCCTGCGGCTGGCGTATTGGATCTGTATTATGGCAATAGGAAAGGAGTCACGGCAGGCATCAAAATCCCGATTAGAGAAACGGATGTACTTTGGGATGCACTCATCAAGGGTAAGGTCTCGGCAGCAGATTGTAGTGGAAGGTTGGATTTTGACATCATAGGTGCCATTGCAAGGTTCATTACAGACAAGGTCAACGCTGGTTTGCCACTGCAAGCATACGACCCACATGGCAGGCTCCTTTTTGCCCATTCCTTTCAGGCCAAGGCAGGGCTTGCTACCATACCTGTTGTCAATCTGTATATCAGCTTCTTGCGTGAGCTCATTGCTGCAAGGCTCGGTTTGGTAGGGGTGCCACTTTGGCCAAGTGGAAAGACCTGTGCGATTGGCCTTTCCCACGATGTAGACGTGCCGGAGGTCTATGCCGTCTTGCAATTACCAAGCTATTGCCGAGGCAAGGGGCTTAGTTGGCACCTGTCTGTGGCCAAGAGGAAGGCAAAGGCATATCTGGATTGGATAAGGAAGGTCGATCCTGAACAGTACTGGTGCTTCGACCAGATCATGGAAGAGGAGGCCAAGCGGGGGTTCAAATCGACATTCTTCTTTTCGGCGGTCAGTAGGGCTTGCAAGTGGGCAAGCGGGTTCGATGTTGACTATGACATAACCCAACCCCAGTACAGGCAGCTGTTCAAACGCATAAAGGCTAATGGCTTCGAGATAGGCCTTCATGCCAGCTACAATGCTTGCAGGTCTGCTGACATATTGGCTGCTGAGAAGCGCAGGTTAGAGGATGTAGCAGAGACGCAAGTACTGGGTGTGAGACATCACTTCTGGCACCTTGGCACAGATCCGGAGCAGACTCTCGCCTTTCACGAACAGGTTGGACTTGCATATGACTCATCACTTGCCTGGAGGGATTCGATAGGCTTTAGGCGGAGTCTAGCCTTACCATTCTATCCATGGTGGTCTAGTGCCCGCAGGGCTTTGAGCGCATTGCAGTTTCCGATGTTCTGTATGGATGCCCACGTCTTGTTGTTCGATACGCCTTCCCGAGAAGATCCGTTAGCCAGATTGAAGGAATGCACCAGAATAATAAGGCAGACCGGAGGCCTTGGTGTTATCGATTGGCACAACCGGACATCCTTTCCGAAGGGTGGGAAGTATCAGACATGGGGGTATGCGTATTTGGAGCTGCTGGATTACTTGGCTTCTGACCCTGAGATTTGGGTAACGGATCTTGGGTCGGCCTATAAATGGTTAGAATCCTGGCTGCAAAAGTCACATTATGGCCAAGATCATCAGCATTCTGGGTGCTAGGCCACAGTTTATAAAGGCTGCGGCAGTCAGTCGGGCTATGGGGCGGCTATCTACCAGCTTGGCGAATCGTATTAGGCACGTATTAGTTCATACAGGCCAGCACTATGATGAGAATATGTCTGATGTCTTTTTTGAGGAGATGGAGATCCCCAAGCCGGATTATAACCTTGGTATAGGCAGTGGCCTGCACGGCCAACAGACTGGGAGGATGCTGGAGGCAATAGAACAGGTGCTTCTAAAAGAGCAGCCGCAGGTCTGCATCGTATATGGCGATACTAACTCTACGCTTGCAGGGGCGCTGGCGGCAGCTAAGCTCCACATGCCCGTGGCGCATGTGGAGGCAGGTCTTAGGTCATACGATCGGAGGATGCCTGAGGAGGTCAACCGTGTACTGACTGATCATGTATCGGATCTGTTATTCTGTCCGACACAGACTGCCGTAGTAAACCTGGCGCGTGAAGGTATCAACAAGGGTGTGTATCTCGTTGGGGACGTGATGTTCGATTGCGTACAGTCTTGTCTGCAGAAGGTCAGATCACAGGCCGAAAGAATACTAGGAAGATTTCCTGTCAGCCCCGGCAAGTACATCCTAGCCACTATACACCGTGCAGAAAATACCGGTGACCAGGCTAGGTTGAAGGCAATACTTACTGCGCTGGGCAAGTTAAGTAGGGAGTACCAGATTGTGCTTCCTCTGCATCCCAGGACGGCCCGATATCTAGAGAACTATGGCCTTTCCATCGACGGCCGTGTGAAGGTGACTGAGCCTGTCTCGTACTTGACGATGCTTGCGTTGGAGGCCAATGCAAGGGTGATCCTGACGGATTCAGGGGGTGTGCAAAAGGAGGCATATTGGCTCAAGGTCCCATGCGTGACCTTGCGAGATAGGACCGAGTGGGTTGAGACGGTTAATGAGGGCTGGAACACACTTGCTGGTGCTGACAGCGACAGGATCTGCCAGGCCGTCCATGTAGCCCTGGGACCAAAGGATAGGCCTGAGCCAGTCAGGTATGGTGAGGCAGATGCCGCAGAGAAGATCTGCAGGATCGTACTTGACTTTGTGCAAGGTCGGCATAGCGTGTCAACGGCTCAGATTTGAAAGGTATATAAAATGGCCCAAGATAACATCAACATAGCCGTAGTCGGTGTAGGCAGTTGGGGGAAGAACCTGGTGCGGAATTTTGCCACCGCCCCGAGGTGTAACCTCAAGTACGTCTGCGACATCAACGAGAAGACCTTGGCCGCGCAAAAGAGGCTCTTTCCGGCGATCAGTTTCACCACCAGTCTGGATGATGTCTTAAATGACGGGGACATCCAGGCCGTCGTTGTAGCAACTCCAGCCCCTTCGCATGCTGCTGTGGCCAAGAGGTGTCTGGAGGCAAACAAGCATACATATGTCGAGAAACCCCTTGCACTAAGTAGTGCAGAGGCAAAGGAGCTGGTGGACTTGGCTGCCAGAAAGGGTCTGAAGCTGATGGTAGGCCACCTGCTGGAATACCATCCAGCGGTGAATTTTATCAAGGAGATGGTAGATAAAGGCCAGATTGGCCAGCCTTACTACATGTACACCCAGCGGGTCAACCTTGGCGTGGTAAGGCGCGACGAGAACGCCTGGTGGTCACTGGCGCCACACGATATATCGGTGATCTGCTACCTTTTCGGATCTGAGCCGGTATCTGTTGCTGCCCACGGCCAATGCTTCTTGCAAAAGGATATAGAGGATGTAGTATTTGCTACCGTGAAGTTTGCTGATGGCAAGGTTGCCAACATACATTGCAGTTGGCTGGATCCGCACAAGATACGCAAGATGACAGTAGTTGGCTCAGAAAAGATGGTCTCGTTCGATGATATGGAGGCAACGGAGAAGGTCCGGATATATGATAAGGGTGCCAGCATAAGGAAGGACTTCACCACCTCCTATGCCGAGATCATCAGTCTCCGATACGGAGATATCACGATACCCCAGATAGCTGGAGGCGAGCCCCTTGCCATCGAATGCAAGCACTTCATTGATTGCGTCTTGAATGGCCAGCAGGTGCGCAGTGATGGCCTGGATGGCCTGCGAGTGGTCAGGATACTGGAGGCAGGCCAGTATTCCCTCAAGCATAATGGCCAGCCTGTTGATCCGGGAGAGTTCTGATGGAAGCATCCTCGAGAGATTTCCTTGTACATGAGTCTGCCTACGTTGATCAACCATGCCAGATCGGCAAGGGGACTAAGATCTGGCACTTTTGCCACATAATGCGGGACGCGGTCATAGGGGAGCGGTGTATCTTGGGCCAGAATGTCTGTATCGCTAGCGGTGTCAGGATTGGCAGCAACGTGAAGATCCAGAACAATGTCTCTGTGTATACAGGTACCATCATCGAAGATGATGTCTTCTTGGGTCCCAGTTGCGTCCTTACCAATATCCCGAACCCAAGATCCCAGATCGTAAGGCATGATCTCTATGAAAAGACCTTGATCCGACGCGGTGCTACCATTGGCGCGAATGCAACAATCGTATGTGGTATTACCATCGGCAGATACGCCTTCATTGCTGCAGGGGCGGTGGTCACCAAGGACGTACCTGATTATGCCCTGGTGATCGGTGTTCCAGCAAGACAGAAGGGATGGGTCAGCAGGCATGGCATCCCATTGCCCAGGCCTGACAAGGATGGGATCATGATCTGCCCGGAAAGTGGCCTGCGGTACAAAGAGATTGAGCCTGGCGTGGTCAGATGCCTTGACCTCGATGAGGATGCCCCAATGCCCAAGGACTGGCGAGTAGGCAAGATTCCGTATAGACAGATTAAACTGCAGAATGCTGCACAGGAAAGGAGCGCATAGATGCAAGTGCCGTTGTTGGATCTAAAGGCCCAGTACGGCCAGATAAAGGATCAGGTGCTGGCAGCAGTAGCAGAGGTGCTTGAATCGCAGGTCTGTATTGGTGGGCCGAAGGTAGCTGAGCTGGAGCAGGCCATAGCAAGGGCCTGCGACTGCAAGTATGCGGTTGGTGTATCGAGCGGCACGGATGCAATATTGATTACCTTGATGAGTCTGGGCATAGGTCCGGGCGATGAGGTGATCACCACACCTTTTACATTCTTTGCCACCGCTGGTTCCATAGCCAGGACAGGCGCAAGGCCAGTATTCGTGGACATCGATCCAAAGACATTCAACATCGACCCAGACCTCATAGAGGCGGCCATAACACCGAGGACAAAGGCCATCATGCCGGTACACCTTTTCGGCCAGATGGCGGATATGGACCCGATCATGGAGATAGCGCAAAGGCACGGCCTTGCCGTTATAGAGGATGCTGCCCAATCCATCACCAGCACGTATAAAGGCCGGAAGGCCGGCAGTATCGGCACTGCAGGTTGCTTTAGCTTCTTTCCCAGCAAGAACCTCGGTGCCGCAGGTGATGGGGGCATGGTAGTGACCAACGACCAGGCCTTGCATGAAAGACTGGTCGTTATGCGCAATCATGGCAGCAAGCCGAAGTATTATCACAAGTACATAGGCGGCAATTTCAGGCTGGACCCCATCCAGGCCGCCATCCTGCTCGTAAAGCTCCCGTATCTTGAGCATTGGTCTGCAAAGAGGCGTGCCAATGCTGCATATTACGACAGCAGGTTCAAAGGCACGATTGTGAGGACGCCTTATATAAGCCCAGATTGCGTCTCCATATTCAATCAGTACTGTATCCGTGTGCCCGATAGGGACAGGTTGAGACAGTACCTTACAGACAGAAAGATCGGGACCGAGATCTATTACCCCTTGTCCTTGCACCTGCAGGAGTGCTTCAAGGGCCTCGGCTACAAGGAGGGAGACCTGCCGCAATCCGAGAAGGCAGCCAAGGAGGTATTGGCATTGCCGATCTATCCTGAGCTGACCGAGCAGATGCTTGCATACGTGGCAGATAGCGTCCTATCCTTCTACAGCTAGAACGATGACCACACCCATCCGCATCTGCATGGTAGGGTACGCGGAGTACCCAAGGGATGTCCGGATCCGTAGGGAAGTAAATGCCCTCATTCGCCATGGCGCGAAGGTTGATATAATTTGCGTGCGTAGGCCATCCGAACGGGTCTTACAGCGGGAAGGTGCAGTGTCGGTGTACAGATTACCCCTAATGAAGGGGCGTATGTATGGCCAGTCGAAATATGTATGTAACTATCTTGCTTTCTGCCTGCTATCCGGTGTCCTTCTCACCTGGCTGCACCTCCATAAGAGATACCAAATCATCCAGTTCCACACACTCCCAGACTTTGTCATTTTTGCAGGTCTAATTCCAAAGTTATTCGGCGCAAAGCTTGTACTCGACATGCATGAGGTCATGCCCGAATTCTACATGACCAAGTTCGGAGTAAGCCCAGATCATGTGCTTGTTAAGGTTTTAAATTATCTTGAGTTAGTAAGTGTCAGATTCGCAGACGCTACCATAGTAGTGACAGATGCTATAAGAAGATTGGTCGAACGCAGGTGCCGTCCAAAACGGCCCCTTTGTGTGGTAATGAATACGCTCGATGAGTACTTAGTAGCATCACCGCAGAAGGCAGCTTGTCGAAAGGATGATAAGTTCATCCTTATGTATCACGGCGCTTTAACTCCAATGTATGGGGTTGATATTGCAATTCGAGCGATGCCCAGGATAAAGACCATAATACAGGGTGCATTACTCTGGATATTTGGAAAGGAAGACGAGGCTGAGGAGCTGAAAAGGATTGTGAACGATATCGGTATGCAAGACGCGGTGAGGTTTAACGGTGAGCGGGACCAAGCAGAGATGTTAAACCTCATCTCTTTGGCTGATGTGGGCCTGGTACCCATAAGGAAAGATCGCTTTACTGACTTGTCTTTTTCAAACAAACTGGCGGAGTTTGTGGCGCTTGGGAAGCCAGTAGTCGCCACAAGACTTTCATCCGTATTGGAATACTTTCCTGAGGGCAGCCTGTTCTACTTTGAGTCCGGCGATCCTACGGACCTTGCTAACCGCGTAATTGAATTGTACCAGTCCCCTTCTGGTACGAGGGCCACAGTCAGCACTGCCTCGCGCTACTACCAGTCTATTAGATGGTCTGTCATGGAAGAAAGGTACTTAGCTCTGCTTGATTCTCTTTTGGCCAGGAAGGTCAACGTGCGCCTCTATTAAATCTAGGGCTCATGTACTCAGACTAGGACGGGCGTCTGTCGGAATGGCAAGAGTTTGCGTCATAGCATTCACGGACTTCTTCAAAGATGCCAGACCCAAGCGTGAGGCCGAGAGTCTTGCCAGTCGAGGAGATCATGTTGATTTTATTTGCAGCCGCGAACCAAATACAGTACCTATAAAGTACGCAAACGGCGTGCGGCTGTTTCAACTCAAGGGGAGCCGCTATCGGGGTAGCAACGCTCTCATATATATAATGAGCTACCTCTGGTTTTTCCTTCGCGCCTCCGTGCTTGTGACAGTCCTGCATCTGAGGAATTGGTACCATGTAGTCCACGTTCATACAATGCCGGATTTCTTAGTGTTTGCAGCCCTGTTTCCAAAGTTGCTCGGTGCCAAAGTACTTCTTGATGTTCATGACTTGATGCCCGAGTTGTATATCTCAAAGTTCGGAGTTAGCGCCGGCCATGTTGTAGTGAGATTGCTGCGGCTGGTTGAGCGGGCTAGTATATGCTTTGCCGACCGAGCGATAGCGGTCAGCCAACCGCATCTGGAACGCTTAGTGGAGCACGGTAACCCGAGGAGCAAATTCGTTATCCTCCTTAACCTGCCGGATCCCCGCATCTTTAGGATCACGGATCGGCCATCCCATCTCTCAGATGGGTGCTTTCGACTTGTTTTCCATGGGACCATAGCTCCACGCCATGGACTCGATGTTGCATTGCAAGCGGTTGCGCTTGCTAAAACTGAAATACCTAACCTACGGTTCGAGATACTGGGAGAAGGAGATGATAAGTCAAGGCTTGAGCAGATGGTTCGGGATCTTGGGCTGGAGAGAATAGTGAGGTTCAGTAAGGGCCAGATTGCTATCGAAGAGGTACCCGCGGCAATAGGTGGGGCAGACATTGGAATCGTACCGATGGTTGCAGATTCCTTCACAGAAGTTGCGTTGCCCGTGAAGCTCCTTGAATATGTGAGCTTAGGCATCCCTGTCGTTACTTCGAGAACGCGGGCCACTGCGTACTACTTTTCTGAGGATATGGTTATGTACTTCGCACCTGGGGATGTTCAGAAGCTTTACGAGAGGCTAGTGTATTTGTACTCTAATCCTGACAAGAGGCGGGAGTTAGTGCAAAATGCAAACCGCTTCTTGGAAAAGTTCAATTGGGGTTTGCAGAAACAAGTGCTGTTTGAGCTTGTAGACTCCCTCGCGTCATGCGGGTAGAGGGAGGCGAGCACCGAAGTGCAGGCGTTGAAGTTAGAAGAATAAAGCGTGGCCCGTAACGTAATGGAGAGACGATATATCGACCTTGTCGAGCAGCTGGGCCAGGCCTGATCCTTTATCTGAACGATCGGGCAAGGTCTTCGCCCGAAGAGTGAAGGGAGGTAGAAGGTGTGGAGGTTTCTTGAGTACTGTTGGTTTGTGGTCCGTACGAAGGGGTTCATAGGTGGTCTGCTAAGAATCGGGATGCTCATCTCCAGGTTCGATCTGAGCGGCAGAAAGATGCGGAGGGCCATACAAGGGATTGCAGGTCTCGGCAGGCGCTTTGGCTACAGCCCTGCATTGATCGTGCCTGCGATAGTACTGCACAGGCACCGCCACATCCTTAACGACGGATCCTGCCAGGACCTGGAGCTTGCCATCCACGGCTACACCCACAAGAACATGAGGCCCTTGAGCCTGGAGGCTCAGGTACAGGAGGTCCGGAAGGCAAGGCAGATCTTTGACCAGCTAGGTGTAAAGGCCAGAGGGTTCCGCGCGCCCTACTTGAGCTGTAACACGCATACAGAGCGGGTGGTCAGCTACTGCGGCCTGGCGTGGAACAGCGACACGGCGTTTATGGCCAATGGCATCCTGCATTCGCACATGGGTAGGCCGCGCCGCTTTGTAGAGCGGGCTGTACAGCAGCTGTACATGCCAGATGATGCAGCGGACCGGTTGCTGGCACCTTGGATACTTGAAAAGACTGTGTGCATACCGATCCTCTTGCCCGACGATGAGATCCTGGTAGACAGGCTCGGTATAGACCAGCCGGACGCAGTCGCCGATATATGGCTGAAGATGCTGCAGTGGGTCAGGGCTAGAGGAGGGCTGTTCGTCCTGCAATTGCATCCAGAGCGGTTCTCAATCTGCAGCAAGGCAATGGAGTTGCTGTTGGAGCAGACCAGCATCCCAGGATCTGGCACGTGGATGGCTGCCATGGGACAGATAGCGGATTGGTGGATGACAAGGGATAGTTTCAAGTTTGTCATATCGCCAGCGGACTCCGGAGCTTTTGATGTCCTAGTCAAAGGACCCCCAAATGCCACCATTGTAGGCCTGAACCTTCCTTCAGATCTGGGGAAGCCATTCTTTGGTGGGTACAGGCAGATAAAGGCCAGGCAGTTCCGGGTCACGACCGACGGCAAGATACCATGTGTAGGTATCCACCCTGATGCCCCAACTGCCTTGGCCAAGTTCATACACAATGCTGGCTTTGCATCTGAGGTCTCGGATGTTGACAAAGGCTATGCTATGTACTTTGGCTCAGGACAAGCCTTTGGACCGTCGGATGAGATCAGGGTCATCAATCAGATCGAATCGGCAGGCAGGCCGGTGTTGAGGTGCTGGCCTTGGCCAAATGGCTATAAGAGCGCATTTGCCACTACCCATGACCTGGATAGCGTAACGCTGACCGACTTTCTTTACAGGCTCTTAGGTAAGTGATATGTCAGCTAGGGATAGTCTTAGGGATTTCGGGCCTACCTGCCGCATCGCCCCAGACGTCCAGCTTGGTAAAGGGGTGAGGATGCATGCCTTCGTGAACCTATACGGTTGCCAAGTGGGAGACAATACGCAGATAGGCACTTTCGTGGAGATCCAGAAGGGGGCAAGGATCGGTAAGAACTGCAAGATCCAGAGCCATACATTCATATGCGAGGGTGTGACCATAGAGGACGAGGTATTCATTGGCCACCATGTTACATTTATCAATGACCTATTCCCCAGGGCCACGAACGGCCAGGGTCAAATTAAACGGGATAATGACTGGAAGTGCATACCTACTGTGGTCAAGAGGGGGGCCTCGATTGGGTCGAGTGCGACCATCCTGTGCGGTGTCACCATAGGCGAATATGCCTTGGTAGGGGCCGGTAGCGTAGTGACAAAGGATGTGCCACCATATGCGATCGTGGCTGGGAATCCTGCACGGATACTGAGGATCATGGATCGACCTGAAGGACTCTAAGATGTATAGCCAATCCTTCCAGGATAGTACTACAGTTGCCTGGCGTATGAACGAGTCATTGCCTCCGTATACGGCCACTGCCGGAGCGGACTGGTTCTCTGGTAGCATCCTCCAGAATTGGATGCCTCTTAGGCATTCGCTGTCGAATGTCTGGCCGGACTTGATCTTAATAGGTATCGCAGTCTGGTCCAGATGCAGTATCGGGTCGATCTCGTGTCCGGCAGAATCCTTTCAGAAGTACAGATCTGCAGGACTTCGTTGGTTATAGAGCTGTTTGAGTAGTTCTGACAATACCCACGTCTCGAATATCTGGCCCCGTGCTGGCTGGAATTTCACGTCTTGCGGGCTATGGATCCTCAATAGATAGCAGAGAAGGCCTGTGTCGGGGAAGTAGAGTTTGGGGGGATTTGATGATCCTCTTATTGAAGTTCTTGTGGTAAGGGGCAAGCAGATAGATGATGAAGCTGGCCTGTAGAATAGAGACCATCGTCTTGCGGTGCTGGCGGATATGCCGTAATCAGTAGCCAAAGACGAAAGGTTCAAAAGGTGCCCCCACCTGCCTGCACACAGCCGGACAAAACGGCTGAATGTCTCTACGCCGCCGGTATTCACCAGGGTACGTACGTTCCTTTCTACATACGTTAGGTAATAGTTTGCCAGCCACCCTTGTGGCGGCAGTTTCTTGTCGTGGATTCGGGGATAGGAACCAGCAAGAATGACCTCACGAAGCTCCTGGCCGTCGACGCGCCTTTCGGCAGGCCATTTGCCGTTCCCAATGAGTCCATCGGGCCTTTACCTACTAGCTCCGATCGGTTCAAGGGTAGCAGCCGCAGGACTGCACACCTTCCGGCAAGGGACTGGGTGACCTTTTCCATCAATAGCAGGTTGTACGATCCGGTCAGTATGCATCTGCCTGGGGTACCGTCCCGGTCTACGATGCCCTGGGAATACGAGAGCAGGTCTTGGCATCTCTGTATCTCATCCAGTATGGCCCTGTCCGGTAGGCTGGATAACAGGCCGCTGGGGTCTTCCAGTGCAAACTGCTGTTATCTGGGTCTGCCAGCGATAGGTATCGATAGTCCCGCAGGCGGCCCTGCAAGGGCCGTCTTGCCGGACTGCCTTGGGCCAGTGACCAGGACCACTGCATACCGCGACGTGGCCCCTGGAAGAGGCTCTTTTGGATGCCTTTCTATCATGCTTGTACTTTTGCTATACAATGTTAAATCTGCAAGACTTCCTGTAGATATGCCATATACCAACTTGCCTGGATTGTCGAAAGGAAGGATAGGCCTTGCGAAAGGAGGCTGGCTATGAAGGTACCGTTCTTGGATCTGAGGGCGCAATATGAATCCATCAAGCAGGAGGTCTGGCAGGCGATACAAGCCGTGCTCGACAGCACCGCCTTTGCAGGGGGGCCTTTTGTCGAGAGGTTCGAGCAGCAGTTCGCGGCTTTCTGTGGGTGTAAGTACGCGGTTGGCGTGGGCAATGGCACGGACGCGTTGTGGCTTGCCATGCTGGGGCTGGGCATAGGCCCAGGCGATGAGGTGATCACCGTGCCGAATTCCTTTATCGCCACTGCAGAGGCGATAAGCCTGACAGGTGCCAGGCCTGTGTTCGTGGACGTACAGGAAGATACCTTCAACATGGATCCGCAATTGCTGGAAGCGGCCATCAACGACAAGACAAGGGCCATCATCCCTGTGCACCTATACGGCCAGTGTGCAGACATGGATCCGATCCTGGAGATCGCCAGGCGACATGACCTGTATGTAATCGAAGATGCATGCCAGGCGCACGGGGCTACCTACAAAGGCAGGCCCGCAGGTTCCATGGGCATTGCTGGTTGTTTTAGCTTCTATCCGGGCAAGAACCTGGGTGCCTATGGGGAGGCGGGTGCAGTAGTTACCAACGATGCAGATCTGGCCGCCAGGATCAGGATGCTGCGGGATCATGGCCAGAGGCAGAAGTACTACCACGCAGTTATCGGCTGGAACGCGAGGATGGACGGGATCCAAGGGGCAATACTGAGCGTAAAACTTAGGCATGTGCCACAGTGGAACCAGGCCAGGCGCAGGCATGCCAGGCTCTACAGCCAACTTCTTTCCGGCATCGAAGGCGTGGTTACGCCTACAGAGGCAGACTATGGCGAGCATGTCTACCATATCTATTGCGTCCAGATACGTGATCGCGATGGCCTGATCCGCGCGCTTGCCGCACGGGATATCCATTGCGGGATACACTATCCAGTGCCGATACACCTTCAAGATGCATACAAAGAGCTGGGATTGGGCCCTGGTAGGTTTGTGGTTGCAGAGAGGCTGGCCTCACGGATCGTCTCTTTGCCTATGTATGCAGAGTTGACCGAAAAGCAGATCCAATATGTGGCCGAACAGGTCCGCATAGCCGTAGAGGAGGCCCAGGTAGCATAATAAGTAGTCTTATGGGTGGACTGATCTGGAATTGCTGGCAGCGGATATTGCACAAGATGGCCATGATTTGCCCTGGAGGGGGCAGTGTCAGGCCTTGGCTGCATAGGCTGCGCGGCGCGAGGATAGGCAGGAATGTGTGGATCAGCCAGTTCGTTTACATAGACGAGATACATCCTGAGGCCGTCTCCATTGGCAACAACTGTAGCATAGGCCTGAGGACCTCGATCTTTGCGCACTTCTATTGGGGACCGCGGAGGACAACAGAACATGCCAGTCCCGTTCATATTGAGGACGACGTATTCATTGGGCCTCACTGTGTGATCCTGCCTAATGTGCGGATAGGGGCAGGCTCTGTAATACCGGCAGGCACGGTGGTCAGCCAGAACGTGCCGCCAAGGACCCTCTGGTCAGGCCCGCGGGCCAGGCCGATCGCAGAGGTGACGGTGCCGCTTACGCCGCAGCATACATACGAGGAATTCGCCAGGGGCCTAATGCCCTTGTGGTCTGGACATAGACAGAGCCAAGATGGGGTTATACGAGGTTAAATAGATGGACTCTGAACAGATATCTCAGCAGGTCAGGCAGTTTATCGTGGATCACTTCCTATTTGGAGAGGAGGGGGATCTGTCGGACCAAACGCTCCTGTTGGAGGAGGGGATCGTAGACTCTACAGGCTTCTTGGAGCTGACTGCCTTTCTGGAAAGGACCTATGGGTTCAGGATCGATAAACAAGAATTGATCCCTGAGAACCTGAACTCTATATCCAATGTGGCCAACTTTGTTGCCAGGAAGCTGGCAAATCAGGATTCGGTGGTCAGTGAAAGGTCAAGAAGGGATGTCACAAGATAGGTTACCATGTAGCGACTGGCTCAAGATAGATTGCCAAGCAGAGGTGGAGAGGATCTGCGGATCCATCAGGCAGCAGGTACTCAAGGACCTTCGCAAACGAGGGGTAGTGGTGGCACTTTCAGGAGGGATAGACAGCAGCCTGGTAGGGGCATTGTGTGTCCATGCCCTCGGCCGGGAGCGAGTCTTCGGCCTATCGTTGCCTGAGAGGGAATCATCACCGGATACGGCCAGGCTCAGCTCAATGATCATTGCCCATCTTGGAATCGATTCAGCCACGATTGATATCACGCCAATACTAGAATCGGCTGGCTGCTATCGTTTCAGGGATGAGGCGGTGCAAAAGGCCTGGCCTGCCTATGGACCAGGATGCAAGTGCAAGATCGTGCTTCCTTCCTTGATAGATGGGGATAGGTTGAATGTATTCTCTGTGGTCATTCGACAGCCTGATGGGGCTGAGGTGGAGGTGAAGTTGGGGCTAGAGCCATTCCTTGGGATCGTGGCTGCGACCAACTTCAAGCAGCGCGTCCGCAAGATGATGGAATACTATCACGCTGATAGGCTCAACTATGCCGTAGCTGGCACGCCCAATAGGCTCGAGTACGACCAAGGGTTCTTTGTAAAACTCGGAGATGGTGCTGCTGACATAAAGCCTATTGCGCATCTTTATAAGACGCAGGTCTACCAGTTGGCCAGATACCTCGGCATACCAGAGGAGATCTGTTCAAGACCTCCGACCACGGACACATATCCCATGAGTCAGACTCAAGAGGAGTTCTTCTTTGCAGTGCCGTATCAGATTCTGGACCTGTGCCTGTATGCAAAGGAGCACCAGATCTCAGTGGAACAGACTGCTGATGTGACAGGACTGACGGCGGATCAGGTCAGGAGGATCCTCAGGGACATTGACGCAAAGAGGCGGGCTGCGAGATACCTCCATGCGCCGCCATTACTGGTAGGGCAGGGACTGGATTGACCAAGGCAAGGATATACCGATCACTCGGCGGGACCCCTGGCAAGGCCATGCGGGTCCTCTTGGATTTGGTAAGAAGCGATGGGCTCCTAAAGGTTAGCGGCGATGTCGTAGTCCTGATAAAGCCGAACCTTCAGTGGTTCAACCAGGGTGCTCCAAACATAGCTGCGACCAAGGCCTTGATAGACTTCATCTTCGATCGCCCAGGTTTTGACGGTGAGGTTGTGCTAGCCGAGAACAACCACCTCGGCCCAAGGCCCTGGGAGAAGGGCGGGTGGGCTAATAGGTTTGTCAGGAACTCAGGACTTGAGGGGATAGCTAATTACAATGAGCTTGCAAAGGTCTTGAAGGCTCAGTACGGCAATAGGTTCAGCATCTGCCATTGGATGGATCTAGATAAAGGCGGCAGAAGGGTCTGTAGGCCACCAGATGGACCAGGCTACGTGATTTGCGATGGGACCGGCGGTGTGGAGTGGATCTGTGTTGATAATGGGCTTGCCGGCAATGGCCACAGGCAGACGGTCATGACATATCCTATATTTACTACGGACCTAGGAACATTGGTAGACCTTAGACATGGTGTTTGGACTGGCAGGCATTACGACAATGGCAGATTGCAATGGATAAACCTTGCGGCATTGAATCACCACAGCCTGTATTGTGGGGCCACATCTGCGGTCAAGAATATCTTCGGTGTGGTGGACCTAAGCGGAGGGGCTGATCCCCAGACAAACGGCAAGATAGTCGGCCAATATTACAACTTCCACGCGTTTGCATTTGACAGCTGGCTTATGGGCCCGCGACTTGGCGCAATGGGGCTGGCGGTGGGTACGTTTCTAAGCAGGATCCGCAGGCCTGATCTAAATATCACCACCGCATACTGGATTGGCCTTTGCTCAAGGACCGCACTACCGGTCGCACATACCAAGGTATTGCTGGCAAGTACGGATCCGGTCGCTTTAGATTATTACTCGACCAAGTACATCCTGTATCCAAACTCGCGGATCCAGGTACACAATCCAGACAGGGCCTCTGGCCCCTTGTACCATGACCTTAGAACTTGTGCCCAAGTGGCTGGGTATGTCGTTGGTGACCAAGATATTGACGTAATATCCGTTGACGTAGATACCAGGGTGACCGATGGAAATGGTAAGGGTCCAGTAAAGGGGAAGATCCATTGGGGTCTTAGGCCCAGGGCCCTTGCAAAGTACCTGGTATTCCGAACATCCATGCAATCGAGGCTTGGTCGCTTGGTAAAGTGAACCATGGGCTCAGTGCCCTTCCTCGTACATCAGTTCTTGACCGCAGCAACTGAGCGCCAACCTGACCGGCCTGCAATATGGGATCAGGCCAGTTGGTATACCTATGCGCAACTGGAGCGATGGTCCAATCAGATCGCCAGGTGGCTGTGCAATGTAGGTATCCAAAGAGGCGATAGGGTGGCCATGCTGATGCTCAATTCAAAGGACTACGCGGCCTGCTACATGGGGATATTGAAGGCAGGTGCCGTAGCTGTGCCACTGAATACCGCATCAACGGCTGAGACCCTTGCCTCTTGTCTCAAACACGCCGAGGCAAAGGTCCTATTGACACAAAAGAGGTTCTCAAAGGTCGTCAATAGGGCATTGCAGCAGGATCTCGGCCTCTCGATGATTGGACTTCTGGAGGATGATGCCATCGCACAAATTGCTGTCAGGGGTGGTATGCACATCCAAGGATTGGGCCAAATATACCGAGATGTGAATGATGGGCCTGTAGATCGGCAGTGTATAGATCTAGATCTGGCGATGATCGTATACACCTCCGGAAGTACTGGTCAGCCAAAGGGCGTGATGCTCTCCCACCTGAACCTGATCAGTAATACCCGCTCCATAGTTCACTATCTCGGTCTGACCAGTGACGATCGCGTACTAGTGGTCCTGCCTTTCTTCTATATCTATGGCAACTCACTATTGTTGACGCACCTTATGGTAGGCGGGTCTGTGGTCATAGAGAACAGGTTTGCCTTTCCTCAGGTGGTCCTGGAGACCATGAAGGATACCTCGGTTACAGGACTTGCAGGGGTACCATCCACCTTTGTGATACTGCTGGATCAGTCAGACCTTGCTGATCGCCGGTTCGAGTCGCTCCGCTATGTCACACAGGCAGGCGGGCATATGCCGGTATCGGTCCAAAGACGGCTGGCCGCTGCAATAGCCCCTGCCAAGCTGTACATCATGTACGGTACTACCGAGGCCGCGCCAAGGCTCACCTTCCTGGAGCCGCAGGATCTGGATCGCAAGGCAGGTTCTGTAGGCAAGGCGGTGCTTAACGTAGAGATAGCGGTCGTGGACGACCAGGATAGGCCTGTTGAGCCTGGTCAGACAGGTCAGGTGATTGCCAGGGGGTCCAATATCATGGTCGGCTACTGGAGGGACCCAGAAGAGACTGCCAAGGCACTGCGAAATGGCTGGTATCACACAGGTGATATGGGATGGATGGACGATGAGGGCTATCTGTATCTGGTCGGAAGGTCCCAAGACATAGTCAAGGTAGGCGGCCAGCGGGTCAGTATCCTGGAGG
>JARYLO010000003.1 GCA_029907605.1 Sedimentisphaerales bacterium | reverse complement strand
CAGTGCCCTTGCCCTTGCAAGCCTTTGTCCGCCAGGCCCATGCCAACGCACCTGCGCATCCTGTGCGATGAGCTGGTTGAGCTTGTTGATGGCAGCGATGACAGTAGCATGATGCCTGTTTCCCAGTTGCCTGCCTATCTGGACAAGGGAAAGGTCCGTATGCCTCCTGGCAAGGTACACACAGATCGTCCTTGCCAGGACCACGGTCCTGTCCCTGGTGGGGGAATGCAATTGCTGTGGTTCTATCCCAAGATAGCTGGCCACTACCTGTTTGATCTTCTCTAGGTCGATACCCTTGTCCCTTTGCGAGGGCGGTATGTGTTCAGCCAGTACCTGCCTGGCGATCTCCAGTGTTACCGGCCTAGAGTGCAGCCAGACAAATGCCAAGACCTTCAACATCGCCCCTTCCAGTTCCCGGACGCTTGCAGCAAAGTTCTGGGCCAGGAACCTGATCACATCATCTGGGACCTCAGCGATCATGCCGGATAGGCCCAGCTTCTGTGCGGC
Source organism: Sedimentisphaerales bacterium (assembly GCA_029907605.1). Taxonomy (GTDB): domain Bacteria; phylum Planctomycetota; class Phycisphaerae; order Sedimentisphaerales; family Anaerobacaceae; genus DTPU01. Next base: position 64,370 of record JARYLO010000003.1, on the reverse strand, counting down.
CTTTGGGATGTATCGCCTGCATATCTGATAACGCATGGCCAGGTCAGGGGGGTCTATCCTAACGACCATCCCGGAGATGAACCTGTTGACCAACTTGTCGGACAATTGCTTGATCTGTTTGGGCGGGGCGTCCGATGCCATCACCACCTGTCTGCCTGCCAGGCTTATGGTATTGAAGGTATGGAAGAACTCCTCCTGGGTGGATGGCTTGTTGGCCAGGAAGTGGATGTCATCTATGGCAAGGAGGTCCAATTGCCTGATCCGCTTGCGGAACTCCTCGAGCCTCTTGGTTCGCAGTGCCATCACGAACTGATTGGCAAACTCCTCTGCAGAGAGGTAAAGCAACGTGGCCCTAGGCCTGGTGCGGCTGACCTGGTCACAGATCGCCTGCAACAGGTGGGTCTTGCCCACACCGCAGCCACCATGAACGAAAAGCGGATTGAATGGGCTGGGCCCATCACGAAGCAGGGCCTTTGCCGCACTGACTGCCAGTTCATTGGACCTGCCAACTACAAGGTCTTCGAATGTCAGCAGGGTCCTGGTGGCTGGTGCGGCTGTCTGGTCCTTGTTAGGCGGTCTTTGGTCTGGCGCCTGCCTTGACGACTTGCCTCGGACGGCGATCTGGAACTGGATCTCTGGCTTGTACCCCAAGACCTCCTGTGCTGCGGATTCGATTGGTTGCGAGCAGCGGGTCTTGATCCAGTTGGCGACAAATTGGTTGGGCACAGTGATCAGCAGGGTCTTGTCTGGAGAGAGCTTAAGTCCACCTTCAGCGCCAAACCATGCCTTGAATCTCTTGGTGCCCACACGCTCTGCAATGCATGTGGTCAGCCTTTGTAGCTGATCAGGCTGGGTGCTGCCATCCGTGACCTGATGCATCGATTCCTCCAGTTCCGTCTGGTTCGTCCTTATAATCGACAATCAAACAATACTGGCAGGCCATTATCGATCAGCTCGGCTGTTGATCAACGGAGATTCCTTGATGTAGTTATGCACATCGCCCAGGTCATTGTAGGCACTAAGCATGCGGCTGGATATTTTTCTGGGCCAACAGTCTATACACTGCGCAAATCGGCCTTGTGGAATACCTGTGCATAAAAGATCAGACGATTGCCCTGTGGCGGCCTGCAGCTATAATCTTGCGTAACCTTAAAGGAGGTGACAGTTTATGCGTATCTTCATCTGGGTTATGCGGTTCCTGTTGCTGGCCCTGGTGCTTGCAGCAGTATGGCTGAACGCCGACACCATAGCAGAAAAACCCATCCACTTCTGGATGTTGCTGGCATTCGGTGTCCTGATGGTCTTGGCAGTGGTTGCTATAGACGTGTTCCTACCCAAGGACAAGCTGAATGTATTGGCAGGGGTGTTCTTTGGGTTGGTGGTGGGCCTGTTGATAAGCCTTGGCCTTGCCATGGTGGTGGACATGATCGATGTGTTCTATAGGCTTGGCCTCAGTGCAGATGCAAAGGTGGCGGCCAAGTCTGTGATAGGCGTGTGTGTCTGCTACCTGGTGGTGACCATAGTCATGAGGACAAAGGACGATATCAGGTTTGTGATCCCTTATGTGGAGTTTGCCAAACAGCTCAAGGGCAATAGGCCCATCGTCCTAGACACCTCCGCTATTGTAGATGGGAGGATTGCCGACCTGTGTCAGAACAAGCTCTTCGATGCACCCATATTGGTGCCCAGGTTCGTGCTGCATGAGCTGCAACTGATAGCCGACTCGGCAGACAAGCTCAAGAGGAACAGGGGCAGGCGGGGGCTGGACATACTCAACAAGATGCAGAACAACAAGGCCATAGACATCCAGATCGACGACACCCTTATCCCGGAGGTGGAGGGCCTACATGGGGTGGATCAGAAGCTTCTGGCCTTCGTGAAGGTCAAGGACGGCAAGCTGGTGACCACCGACTATAACCTTACTAAGGTCGCACAGGTCAGGGGGGTGGAGGTGATAAACATCAATGATGTGGCCAACTGCCTGAAGGTGGTGGCACTGCCAGGTGAGACCATGCAGATCCGGATCATCCGTCCTGGGGAGGAGGAGGACCAGGGTGTGGGCTACCTGGAGGATGGGACCATGGTGGTGGTAGAGGGGGCCAGGAACAAGATCGGCAAGGACGTGACCTTCAGCGTGACCAGCTCCCTCCAGACCGCTGCTGGCAGGATGATATTTGGCAGGCTTGAATCCGTGGTACAGACCACCAACCAACAGGAGGAGCGACCTGAGCGGAGAAGGCCTTGGCGGCGTAACCATGAGTCCCAGGTGGATAATGACAAGGCCTAGATCTGTCCTATAACGAGGTTGGCTCTGGGCAAGATAGCCAGAAAAATCCTGCTATTCTGGGAAAAATCCTATTGACCTGGCATGGTCGCAGACGTAATAATTATTGGTGACAGGTAGGTTTTTGGGATTCATAAGTAGTCATAATAGTGGATTGCCATCATATCTAGAATTCCTCATTCATACCACAAACCTTCCTGCCCGAAGGAGAAGAGTAGCCAAGTTGACCTGGTGGTCGGCAAGAGCATGGGTTCTGACCAGACCGACCGAATGATTGGTTAGGCAGAACTGATCCGTGGCAGGTCTGGTTAGTCAGATATGTCCTCGTATAGGTCATGTTGGCCTGGGCGGTTTAGCTGCGGATCGGTCGGCCAAGGTGTGTTTGAAAGGAGATGCTTATGAGAAGAAGAGGTTTCACACTGGTTGAGCTATTGGTCGTCATAGCGATCATAGCCCTATTGATGGGCATCCTGATGCCCGCCCTGGCAAGGGTGAGGATGCTGGCCTACAGGATGACCTGTGGTTCAAACCTTTCGGGCATAGGCAAGGCCATGATGCTCTATGCCAATGACTACGAGGATGAGTTCCCGAAGGCAGGGGCCAGGTCGAATACGTGGGTAGGGCAGCTACCCAACTGGACGGGCAGCGCAACTGCAACCCTGGTGGGTGGTTCTAGGGTTATAGCCTATAATCTTCAACCTCCAACGAATCCTACCACGGGGCAGGTGACCGTCTCTTCGAGCCTGTGGCTATTGGTCAAGCATGCTGAGTGCACACCAAAGATGTTTGTATGCAAGGGCGAGAGCGACACACGTGCTGCTGACATAAAGCCCAATCCTCCGGCATTGCCTGACATCCAGAGCTATTGGGACTTTGCTGCGTCCAACACCTATCAGTACTGCAGCTATGCGTACCACTGGCCATTTGACGCCTTTGCATTGACCACAAGTCACGAGGCACAGATGGCGGTGGCAGCAGACCGCAGCCCCTGGTATCAGGGCACTGCCCCAGACCAGACGCGGTTCACGGCCTTCAAGCCAGACCTTGCTGGTTATACGGGGGTAGGCAATGCAGATGATGCAAAGAAGGGCAATTCCGATGCACACCAGCAGGAGGGCCAGAATGTCCTTTACTTGGATAGCCACGTTGAGTTAGAAAAGAGGTCCTTTGTAGGCCTGGAGAACGACAACATCTATACCAGGTGGCAGGGAGCTACTGCCTCCACCGCTGACAAGGTCAAGGGTCAGATACCTATGGCCGCTGGCCCAGCCCCAATTGACAGGCGTGATTCATTCCTAGTCAATGACTATGCTGGCAAGTCCGGTAGTAGCGGTGGCGGTAGATAGGCGATCTCTTCCTAAGGGCAGCGCCGAAAGGCGCTGCCCTTAGGTTGCTCTTTGACAATACTGAGGCCTTCTCGGTCCAGATCTCTGAACCGAATATGACCAAGTAGTGGTTGGGATATCGTGCTTCATATCCAATGCCATCATATCTTGATCCTGCATGTCTTATCCCCTTCCAACCTGGTGAAACCGATCCAGAGACGGTCCTAAAAGGCGAGGTCTTCACTGCCTGCTACTGGATAGGTTTCCTAAACCGGTCTGCGGTTGAAGGTCCATTGCGCAAAGAGGAACCGCGCATCTCCCAGTAATCCTAGAGATACTCCGCCCCTCAGTAGCAGGCACCGCAGGCCCTTTTCGAGAAAGGAGCCAGTTTATGAATAGGCGAGGCTTTACATTGGTGGAATTGTTGGTGGTCATAGCGATCATAGCCTTGCTGATGGGTATCTTGATGCCTGCACTTGCGAGGGTCAGGATGCTGGCCTACAGGCTCACCTGTGGTACAAACCTGTCTGGCCTTGGCAAGGCAATGATGCTGTACGCAAATGACTTCGATGGTGAATTGCCCAAGGCAGGTGCAAGGCAGAATGCCTGGGCCGCAAGGCTGCCTGACTGGACTGGCGGTGCAAGCACCGCACTGATAGGCGGTTCAAGGGCCAAGGCCTATGGCCAATGCCCAGTCCAACGGTCAGGTGACCGCCAGTGCCAGCCTGTATTTATTGGGCAAGTATGCAGAATGTACGCCCAAGATGTTTGTGTGCAAGGGTGAGACCCGCGTGGCAGACATAAGGCCGGAGCCACAAAGAGGACTGCCTGATATCCAGAGCTATTGGGATTTCAGCTCTGGCCAGGCAGGTCAGGAGACATGGAGGTTCTGCAGCTACGCATATCACGCACCTTTTGGGGCCTATGTCCTTACTACTAACAGCGAGCCTGGCATGGCGGTGGCCGCAGATCGGAACCTGTGGTATACGGGTACTGACGAGGCGGCCATCTCTAATAGGTTTGCGTCCTTCAATCCGGATTTGGCAGGATATCCCAATGCTGCAAATGCAAACCCAGACGACGCCAAGAAGGGCAATTCTGATGCACATCAGCTTGAGGGTCAGAATGTCCTTTACATGGATGGGCGCGTAGAATTTGAGAAGAGGTCCTTTTTAGGTCTGCAGGACGATGACATCTATACCCAGCAATTGATAACAGGTGGCACCATAGATCGGGTCAAGGGGTCCAGCCTGGTCCGCGTACAGGCATTGAGCCTGCAAACAGGCAGGACTCCTACCTGGTAAACGACCCACCCAAGGCCAGGTAGGCCATGGATGGACAGGATGGGCGGCCTTGTGCGAAGGGGCGGCACGAGGCCGCCTTTGGCTTGTCTGGTGTTGCTGTTTCTGCTAAAGTGCCGCCTATGGGCCAGACGCTTACATACAAGGTCCTAAAGGACCATCTTATTGAAGGCCAGCTCGTTGCTGGTAGCCAGATCGGGATCCGCATAGACCAGACCCTCACGCAGGACGCAACAGGTACTACGGTCTTTATGCTCTATGAGCTCATGGGCGAGGGCCGCGTCAGGACGGAGCTTTCGGTCAGTTATGTGGATCACAATCTTGCAGGCTTCGGACCTGAGAACCACAATGACCATCTCTATCTTCAGACCATCGCGGCCAAGACCGGGGTCTATTTCTCCAGGCCAGGCAATGGGATCTGCCATCAGGTACACCTTGAGAGGTTTGCCAGGCCCGGAAGGACATTGCTCGGCAGCGACTCCCATACACCCACTGCAGGCGGGATGGGGATGGTCGCCATTGGGGCTGGTGGCCTGGATGTAGCCTATGCCATGGCAGGTGGGCCATTCTATCTGGATTGTCCGAAGGTCATAGGGGTCCAACTTACAGGCAGGTTGAGGCCATGGGTCAGTGCAAAGGACCTGATTCTGCACCTGCTAGGACTTCTGACGAGCAAAGGCAATGTCGGTTGGGCCATCGAGTACCTAGGCCCAGGTGTCAGGACCCTTACCGTGCCCCAGAGGGCCACTATCGCCAATATGGGGGCAGAGCTAGGTGTGACATTCAGCATATTCCCAAGCGATCAGCAGACATTGAGGTTCCTCAGTGCCCAGGGGAGGGCCGGGTATTTTGTTGAGTTGGATGCAGATGAGGACGCCCATTATGACCGACTCATACAGATCGACCTTGGTCAGCTTGAACCACTTGCTGCCTGCCCATCTAGCCCTGATCATATCAGGCCGATCCGAGAGCTTGTAGGCATACCTGTCAGACAGGTCATCATCGGCAGCTGCACGAACTCGAGCCTCGCAGACCTGATGCTGGTCAGCAAGGTCTTAAATGGTAGGCGTGTACATCCGATGGTGGAGATGGCCATAGCACCAGGCAGCAGTCAGGTCCTGCAGGTTATGGCACGCAATGGGAGCCTGGCAGGTCTTATCCGTAGTGGGGCAAGGATCTTGGAGGCAGGTTGTGGCCCCTGTATTGGCCAGGGCCTCTCACCAGCAGATGGGGTGGTGAGCCTACGGACCTTCAACCGCAACTTCCCAGGTAGGTCAGGCACACGATCGGACCAGGTCTATCTGGTCAGTCCCCAGGCAGCTGTGGCTGCTGCACTGACAGGTCAGATCACCGACCCCAGGGAACTACCTGCCCTGCTTGGGATCAGGCACCCGAAGGTACAGATACCTGCAGACCTGCCCCTAGACGACGGCCTGATCATACCACCTGCTGAACCGCACCAGGCAGCCCAGGTGCAGGTCCTCCGTGGGCCTACCATCGTTGTCCCAGACAGACCCTCGCCGCTACCGGAGGATCTGGAGGGCCAGGTGCTTATAAAGCTGGGCGATAAGGTCAGTACCGACCAGATCATGCCAGCAGGTCCATTCCTCAAGTTGCGCTCCAACGTGCCGGAGTATGCAAAGGTGGTGTTCAATAGTTTCAACCAGCCTGGCAGGCCCACATTCGCACAGAGGGCCCTGGACCTGAAGTCCAAAGGGCTTGCCGGGGTGATCGTGGCAGGGGATGGTTACGGCCAGGGTTCTTCCAGGGAGCATGCAGCCCTTTGCCCGATGTACCTGGGTGTGAGGATCGTGTTGGCAAGGGGCATAGAGCGTATACACCGGTCCAACCTGATCAACTTCTGTATCGTTCCGATCATATTGGCCGATCCTGATGACTACCAGCAGATCCAAGAGGACGATCTGATCGTGATCAAGGGCCTCAGGAAGTCCATTGCAGAACAGCAACAGGTCTCTATCCAACAAAAGGATGGACGCTGGCAGGTCATTGGGCAACTGATGCTCTCCGAGAGGGAAAGACAGATCCTGCTGGCAGGTGGACTGATGGGATATGTCTCTGCAAAATAGGGCCAAAGCGACGATATTGTGCCTCGTATTGGCAGGCACATTCTCCAGTGCCCATGCTGGGGCTGGTCCAGCGACACTGGCACCAGGCATGTGGTTGGAGGGGGTAACAGGTAGTTTTGTCTTGCAGGAGGGAAGATGGTGTTTCTTGCCTCAACAGGCCCAGCCGGCCAGGGCCAATGAACCGAATCAGGTGCTGGAGCTATTACCGTCTGCACTACTGGAATACCTCGAAGGAGCTACTGGCAGCCAGCAAAGATGTATGGTGTGGGGTCAATTGGAGTTATACAGGGGCCGGCGATACCTCTTTGCCACCATGTGGAGGTGGCTGGATGAGAAGACAATAGGCCAGGTAGAGGATATACAGGCCAGCGTCCCTGACCAGTTTTCCATCCCTTCCCAGATCGCCAAGGTGCTAGGGGCATATCAGGCTAACGGTCAGGTCGTGCAGACCGGTCTTGCATATCAGCAGGCCATTACCGATGAGGTGGGCAGGTTGGTATACAATGAAGGCAGGCCCTATCTTGTCACCACGCCTGTGGGGATAGATGCCAGATCGAGGGTCTATCCATTGATCCTCTGCAGCAGCCTGGAGGGCATGGAGGTGATGCAATCAAGATCTGCAGACCCTATTGTGTTCAATGTCTCTGGCCTGTTGGTCTTTTACAAGGGCCAAGGTTACCTCTTGATCCTTCGATCATACCGCCAATGGGGTCATGGGAATCTGGGGTTATGAGCAAGGACAGGCGTACAGAAAGGCTGGATGATCTATTGGTCGTACAAGGCCAGCAGGACTGGCAGGCCAGGCTTGCCACGATCAGAAATGCCATACGGCAGGCGACCTGGTTTGAGGATGGAAGCCCTGAGGATACCCAGTTATGCCAGATCATCCAGGCCGTAAGGAAGGATGGGGATCGGGCATTGTTGGAATACACCAGCCGTTATGACGGTGTGACGATGGGGGCAGATCAGATCCGCGTGCCCAGACAGGCCCTGCAAGATGCCCACGGCCTTGTGGAGTCCCAGATACTATCTGCTATCAGGTCTGCTATAGCCAACGTCAGGCGATATCAGTCAGAGATATTCATCCCTAGCAGGATCAGACATCCTGGTATCAGGTTTACTGCCCTGCAGAGGGTAGGGATCTGTGTCCCAGGGGCCTCAGCGCCCCTTGCTTCAACCGTTATCATGACCGCCGTCCCAGCCCAGGTTGCTGGTGTGCGACAGATCGCGGTCGTATGTCCGCCGCGACACCATGGCGATATACATCCGATGATAATGGCCGTCTGCTGGGAGCTGGGCATAGAGGAGGTCTACCGCATAGGCGGTGCGCAGGCAGTGGCCGCCCTTGCCTTTGGTACAGAGACGATCCGCCCTGTGGACAAGATCGTTGGGCCAGGCAATAGCTGGGTACAGATGGCAAAGAGGAGGGTCTTTGGTCAGGTGGATATAGACTCCATAGCTGGTCCCAGTGAGGTAGTGATAATAGCCAATGATCAGGCCAATAGCACCTGGGTGGCAGCGGACATGCTCAGTCAGGCCGAACATGCACCAGGTGTGGCGGTCCTTTTGACAGACAGCATGTCATTGGCCAGGGCCGTGCTTGAGCAACTGAGGTCGCAGTTAGGAGGTCTAAGTAGGGCAGATACTACCATCGACTACCTGATCAAGTACGGGGCCATTGTGGTTCTTGAGGACCTGGATCAGGCGGTGGATGTGGCCAATGACTTTGCACCAGAGCACCTTGAGATACACTGTGGCGATCAAACCAGGGATATTGCATCTAGGATTACCAATGCAGGGGCCATCTTCATCGGACCATACAGTCCTGTTGCAATAGGGGATTATTGGGCAGGTCCCAGCCACACATTGCCTACAGGCCAGACCGCAAGGTTCTTTAGCCCACTGAGTAGCAATGACTTTATCAAGTCTCTCAGCCTGATCGAGTATGACAAGTCCATGCTGCAGCAGGCAGCAGATGACATTATCAGGCTCGCATTGCTTGAGGGTCTGGATGCCCATGCACACAGTGTTCAGATCAGGTTTAAGGGCTAACCAGCCAGTGCCTGACTGATCATCTGCGAGGCCTTGCTCAAGGCCTCTTCTATCCCCTTTGGATCCTTGCCGCCTGCCTGCGCAAGATGTGGCCTGCCGCCGCCACCACCCTGGATCAATGGGGCGATGGCCCTTGCCAACCGGCCTGCATCTAGGCCCTTGGCGACCAGGTCGTCGGTCAGGCCTATAAGCACCGTTGCCTTTGTATCCTCATCCAGGCCGAAGACTACGGCCGCAGACTTGGCCTTATTCCGGACCATGTCTATGGCAGCCCTTGCCTGGTCTATGCTCACATCCGGTAGCAGCCCAGTCACGATGGCGGTATTGCCCACCATCTTGGCCTGTTCTAGGAATTGTCTGGCCTGTGCGAGTGCATCCTGTGACTTGGGGTGGCCGGCCTTGAGTTGCTTGGAAAGACGCTTGTTGTCCTCGATCAGCTTGGCGACCCTTGCAACAATTTGGTCAGATCTGACCTGCAACATACCGGTCAATTCCTCTACGATCCTTCGCCTTTCCAACAGGTATTGCATCAGGCAATGGCCGGTTAGTGCGGTGATCCTCCGCACGCCTGCAGAGACGGACTCTTCTTTGATGATGGCAAACCCACCTATCTGTCCTGTCCTCTGTACATGTGTCCCGCCGCAGAATTCGCGGCTGAATGCCTGCTCGAGCTTCGTCGCACCGATGCCCAAGACACGGACATGGCTGCCATACTTCTCGCCGAAGAGGGCCATAGCGCCCAAGTGCCTGGCCTTTTCGATAGGCAAGACCTCGCAGACCACAGGGAGGTCCTGCTCGATCTTCTCCTGTACCAGCCCTTCAACCTGTTCAAGCTGTTCCTTGGTCAAGGCCTTTTGATAAATGAAGTCGAACCTGAGGTAATCCGGACACACAAGACTGCCCTGTTGATGTACGTGGCTGCCCAAGACCTGCTGCAGGGCCCACTGCAGTAGATGTGTGGCGGTGTGATTCTTCTTGGTCTGCTGACGGCCGGCATCTACGGTTGCTGTAACGATCTGTCCTATGCTGATCTGCCCACTTATGAGCTTTCCCTTGTGTATGATGCAGTCTGCGATCCTCTCTGTGCCCTCAACTACGAATTCCAGGCCATCACCCTTTATCAGCCCCTTGTCCCCTACCTGTCCACCTGCCTCTGCATAGAAACATGTCTTGTCCAGGACCAGCCCCACTTGCTGATCGGTCCGGTCCAGGATGCCTTCTTGGTGCAGGCCTTGTTGATCGAGCCAGCCGAGGATCCGGGCCTGACAGGTATCTGCCTGGTACTTGAGACTATCGTCTGTGACCGGCAGCCTACAACCTGCCAATTGCGTTGCCAGGTCAGATGCCTTTGCAGCAGCCCTGGCCCTAGACCTTTGTTGTTCCATCAAGGCCTCGAAGCCTGCCTGATCCACCTTCAGGTCCTGTTCCCTTGCAAGCAGTCCTGTCAGATCGATAGGGAAACCATATGTATCGTACAACAAGAAGGCATCATCACCGCTGATCACACCGTCCGACTGTCTTGCCCTTGCGGCTGCCTGTGCAAATAACTCCAGGCCCCTGTCCAGTGTCCTACAGAAGCTGGCCTCCTCGGCCTCTATCACCTCGCAGACAAACCCTGCCCTCTTTAGTGGCTCAGGAAAGGCCTCCGAGAGGGTCTGTACGACAGCAGGCACAAGCTTGTATAAGAACGGCTCCCGCATCTGGAGTATCCTGCCGAACCGCCATGCCCTGCGGAGGATACGCCTTACTACATATCCCCTACCTTCATTGGATGGGATGACACCATCGGCTATAGCAAATGTTAGCGCCCGGATATGGTCTGCAATTACGCGAAATGCATTATCGACCTGATCGCCAAGCTGGCCCTTGTATTGCCTGCCTGTTAGCTGGCCGATAGCCTCGATAATGGGGGAGAATAGGTCTGTATCATAGTTACTGGATCTGCCTTGCAATACTGCACAGAGTCTCTCCAGGCCTGCACCGGTATCTACATGATTTGCCTTAAGAGGTACGAGGGTCCCATCCTGCTGGCGATTGAACTGTATGAAGACCAGATTCCAGAGCTCTATGAACCTGCCACAATCACCATTGACCCTACAGACGTGCCCAGGGATACCAGCCTTATTACACCTTTCTGGACCAAGATCTATATGTATCTCGGAGCATGGACCACAAGGCCCAGTGCTGCCCATCTCCCAAAAGTTCTCCTTCTTTACGAATTGCAAGACCCTTTCCTTTGGTATGCCAGTAACCTTGGGCCACAGGGTCTGCGATTCTGTGTCTGGGGCGGAGCCATCTTGCTGATCGCCTGCAAATACGGTTACCCAAAGCCTCTCCGGCGGGATCTGGTAGACATCAGTCAAGAGCTGCCAGGCCCATTGGATGGCCTCTGCCTTGAAGTAATCACCAAAGGACCAATTGCCCAGCATCTCGAAGAAGGTGTGGTGGTACGTATCGAGCCCGACCTCCTCAAGGTCGTTGTGCTTGCCACTGACCCTTATGCATCTTTGGCTATTTACGGCCCTTGGATGATCAGGTGCACGAAGCCCGAGGAATATGTCCTTAAACTGGTTCATGCCCGCATTGGTGAACATCAATGTAGGGTCACCAGCAGGCACGACCGGCCAACTGGGGACAAAGACATGCCCCCTTTCCTCAAAGAACCTTATAAACTGACTGCGGATCTGATTGGCAGTAAGCATCCTCTGGTCTTTGTCCTCGCTGTCAAGCAACAGGCTGGGCCAGTCCCTTGACCTCCAGGATCTTCTGCCGGATCTGCTGGGTTATGTCAGGGTGTTCCTGCAGGAATCTCCTGGCGTTATCCCTTCCCTGGCCCAACTTGATCTGGCCAAACTGGATCCATGAGCCGCTCTTTTGGATCACACCAGATTCTGCACCCAGGTCTATCAGGTCCCCCTCATAGTTGATACCGCTGTCAAACATGATGTCAAACTCCGCGGACCTAAATGGCGGGGCCAGCTTGTTCTTTACCACCCTGGCCTTGATCCTGCTGCCTATGGCCTGGTCGTTTGCATCCTTGATTGTGGATAGACGGCGTATGTCTACACGGATGGAACTATAGAACTTCAATGCAGTGCCGCCAGTAGTGGTCTCAGGATTGCCAAACATCACCCCTATCTTCATCCTGATCTGGTTGATGAATATCAGGCATGTCCTGCTCTTGTGTATGGCACCTGCCAGCTTACGCAGTGCCTGACTCATCAGCCTTGCTTGGAGTCCCACATGGCTTTGGCCCATCTCGCCTTGGAGCTCTGCCTGCGGGACCAGAGCCGCCACAGAGTCTACCACGATCGTGTCGACAGCATTAGACCTGACCAACATCTCAGCGATATCCAAGGCCTGCTCACCTGTATCAGGTTGGCTGATCAACAGGCTGTTTATGTCTACCCCCACCTTCCTTGCCCATGTGGTGTCCAGGGCATGTTCTGCATCGATGAATGCAGCGACCCCTCCTGCCCTCTGGGCGTTGGCAACCACATGGAGGGCTAGTGTGGTCTTGCCTGAGGATTCCGGGCCGAACAGCTCTGTGATCCTACCCCGTGGCACACCGCTGCCACCGAGGGCAATATCAAGGGACAAGGCCCCTGTGCTGATCCCTTCTACAGGTGCGTATTGGGCCTGGTCCATCTTCATGATCGAACCTGCCCCATATTGCTTCTCGATCTGGGCTATTGCCCTTTCGAGGGCAGCCTCCCTTTCAGAACTTGCCTTCTCTGTTTCGCCCTTCTTTGTCTTAGCCATCGTTAACCCCTGGCCTGCCATGGTACCTAGACAACTGGTAGTGCCCGCGGTAGTTTGCTGGATATATTCACCGATCTTGCGGTCCATTGCAAGGCCAATCGGCGCCTACCACGCTTGAAACCTTGTGGGGATGGCGGTAGGCTATACCTGTCGCCAACGTAGCTCAACGGTAGAGCTCTGGTTTTGTAAACCAGCGGTTGTCGGTTCGAATCCGACCGTTGGCTTTTGGGCCTCAAGGGCCAAGAGCCTCTTCTTCATCGCAGGGCCGCCAGGTCCGCTGAACCCTCCTATTCGGCCATCTGCCCGCACGATCCTGTGACAGGGTATCACCAGTGGCATGGGATTGGTGGCCAGTGCATTGGCAGCAGGTCTTGCCCCAGACCTTCTGCCTGCCAGGGCAGCGAGGTCCTTGTAGGAACATACCTGGCCGTATGCCACCTTAGTGCATGCCAGCAGCACTGCCTGTGTAAATGGCCTAAGACCCTCAAGGACCAGAGGGACCTGCCCGGAAAGGTCCACCACCTCGCCATCAAAGTATGCGCGGATCCTTTCCTGCAGATCAACAAACAGACCGCGGTCATACCTTGCCAGTTCTATCCCAGCCAAGAGGCCCTTGAGCATGGCAGCAGGGTCATCGGTTGGCAGGCCCGTCCTCAAGAGCCCATCCCGGTTGCCCACCAGGCCAAACATGCCCCAGGCGGTGGTGAAGATCACATAGTAATCACTGCCTACAAGGGTCATAGCGGTTGGTTATGGGCAGGCGTCTATCCTTTCCAAAGGCCTTTGTTGTGATCCTTATGCCGATGGGCGACTGCCTTCGCTTGTATTCGCTTCGGTCTATCATACGGACGACCTTATGGACAATCGCTGACGGTATCCCAGAGGCGATGATCTGCCCAGGGGCCAGGTCCTGTTCTACGTACTTGGAGATGATCTGATCAAGTACAGGATATGGGGGCAGGGTCTGTTGATCTGTCTGTCCATGTCGAAGCTCCGCAGAGGGGGTCCTTGTGATGGTGGTCTCAGGTATAAGAGGCCGTCCGGCCCTGGTGTTTATGAACCTGGCCAGTTGGTAGACCATCGTCTTTGGCACATCCTTCAGGACCGCCAGGCCACCGGCCGTATCTCCGTAGAGCGTGCAATAACCGCTGGAGACCTCACTGTTGTTACCAGTCACCAGTACCAATGCCCCAAACTGATTGCTCAGGGACATCAGGATGGTACCCCTGATCCTGGCCTGAAGGTTCTCATATGCCACACCCTGATCATTCCAGCCCTTCACCATGGCCAATTGTCGGTCAAAGGTATCTAGGATAGGGTCTATGGGTATGGAGATGAACCTTACACCCACGTTCTCCGCTACCTGCCTGGCATCGGCGATGGTTTCTGGGCTATTAAATCGTGATGGCATACTTACCGCCCAGACATTCGTTGGTCCGATGGCCTTGGCAGCAATGGCCACTGTCAAGGCCGAGTCAATCCCACCGCTGACCCCAACTAGTGCCTGCTGGAAGTGGTTCTTGGTGATATAGTCCCTCGTACCTAGGGCCAGGGCCAGATAGACCTCCTCCATGGCGTCAGATATGTCCGGGGCCGGCTCTGTGACAGGCCTAGCGATATGGTGCCGGCCTTCTTGTAAGACATCCACCAACTGCAGGTCCTGATCGAATGCCTTGCCCAACGTAACTACGGTCCCATCTGGATTGGCAACCATACTGCGCCCGTCAAAGACAAGCTCATCCTGCCCGCCTACCAGGTTGCACAAGGCAACTGGGCAGTCAAAATACCGTGCGGCCCTGAGGACCACGGCCTGTCTCCTTGCCTGCTTACCAAGGTCAAAAGGGGAGGCAGAGATGTTCAGTATCAGGCCTATGGGCCCTATTGGCCGAAGGGTGCCTGCAAGCCAGCCCAGGTCCCAGATGTCGAAGCATATCGTCACTGCCGCCCTCATCCCGTCCACCTCTATCACGACCGGCTCAGAACCAGGCCTAAAATAGCGTGATTCGTCGAAGACCGCGAAGTTTGGCAGCCTACCCTTGCGGTAGATGGCCTTTATCTTGCCATCGGTTATCACAGCAGCAGCATTGTAGATCTGGCCATCCGTCCATTGGGGAAAGCCAACCACGATGGTCTTATGATCACAGTATTTGGCAAGCTGATCTAGTGCTTTGCGACAATCGGTCAGGAATTGCCTGCTGAAGACCAGGTCTTCTGGTGGATAACCACATATAGCCAACTCCGGGAACAGGATCAGGTCTGCACCATGCTCAACTGCCTGCTGCCAGAATAGATGCATCTGGTGGATATTGCCATCGAGATCACCTACTACTGCATTGAATTGTGCCAGTGCAAGTCTCATCAGGGCGATTCTATGGGTGGACTGCTTGCCTGGCAAGCAGCTCCAGTTGTGGTATTGGTCCTGGCATAGGTCCAAGCACCGCCCCTGTCAGGAACCTAAGGGCCAGATTTACCCAGCCTTCGGCTCAGAAAAACGGACGGAGAGGGCGGGATTGCCCCAGCCTTCGGCTGAGATAGGGCCAGATCCCCGGAGATGGTACCCTTTGCTATCTAACGGAGAGGGCGGGATTCGAACCCGCGGTCCCGAGGATCGGGACACTGGTTTTCGAAACCAGCTCGATAAGCCACTCCGACACCTCTCCGGGCCAAACAAACTCTACTATGATATGGCCTGTATTTCAATATAGCAGACAAGGGCTTGCTGTTTTTCGTAACCTGTGCTAAGGTCATGGCCATGCGAGTAGAAAGGATGGATGCCTTGGAACGTCTCCGCGCCAGTGCCAGGAGGGTGCTGGCAGGCTTGGCATCCAGGGCATTTAGCCTATTGATGGCACTTGCCCTTTCCTGCACACTGTCAGTGAAGCTCTTCCATGCATTGCGGTCCGATATGCTGGCCCAATATGTCTCATGGGTATTATCGGATGTAGCCGTGCTTGGAGGGATAGAGGTCGCAATGGCCCTATTGTTCTTTGTCTGGCCACGCAGGTCTGTCTTTAGGGTCAATACTGCCATTGCCAGCCTTGTGTGCCTTTGGTCCATCGTGAACGCCGGTTGGCTGGTCCGAACTGGCACACAGGTATTCCCCCAGGCCATCCTGCCGCTGATAAGGGATCCCTTGAATGTATCCCTGATAGTGGGGGTCAACCTGATAAAGCACCCTGTTGGATTCCTTGCACTGTTGATACCATGCCTGGTATGCAGTTGGCTGTTGGTCATGACGATTGCCAGGCCCATTCTGCCCTTATACAGGACAAGGCCGTTCTTGGTCCGCGTGCTGGTCACAGGGTGCATAGCACTAGTGGCATTGCCTGCCAGGGCCAGTATCACAAAGCGACTTCCATCTGCACCTGGCCTGTCAGAGATGCACTACAACAGCCAATTGAGGGCCATTGTCAGCCTTATCAGGCAGGGTAATGGCCTGACCAGGCAGGACCTATACACTGCGGAAAGGATGGTCCCAGGGCCTGAGGATGTGCGTTTGGCTGGGTCTGAGAATGCCAGGTCCTCAAAAGTCGTGATCGTCATCTTGGAGGGTCTGGCCTACAGGTATACATCGCTGGCCCAGCCACAGATGGATACCACACCCTTCCTAAGGCAGATGGCCTCAAGTGGTGTGGAGTTTGCCTCTATGCGTTCAACGGTCACGCACACCACCAAGGCCATATTCGCGATGCTGACAGGCCGTTTCCCTTCTGCATCACAGGACGTTGTTGAGGCAATACCAAACCCGAGGCGTTTTGCCAGTCTGGCCACAATCCTGGCAGGGCAGGCAGGTTATCGTGCCGCCTTCTTCCAATCTGCAAAGGGGACCTTTGAGGCCAGGCCTTCCCTGGTTGCCAACCTTGGTTTTGATCTATTCATGGCAAGGGAACAGTTGGTCGACCCAAGCAGGTACCTAGGTTATCTGGCGGCAGATGAGTTTGCGATGCTGCCTGCGATACGCAACTGGGTTAGTGCAGAGCAGCGTCCCTTCTTGTTGGTGGTGATGTGTTCTGCTACGCACGACCCCTATGAGGTCCCGACGTGGTATGGCCAGAGGGCTAGTGACCCTGTGGATAGATACATCCAGACCATCAGATACACGGATTCCTTCATTGAGGCCCTTCATGGACAATTGAAGGAGTTGGGGCTAGATCAGGAGACGATCTTCTGTGTGGTCGGCGACCATGGCGAGGCGTTTGGCGAGCATGGCAGGCTAGGCCATGATATGATCGGTTTCGATGAGGCCCTGCATGTCCCCTGGTTGATCACAGGGCCCATAGGCGTTAGACCAGGCACAAGGATCCTCCTGCCAACCTCCTCCATCGATGTCTGTCCAACCATCCTTGGAATGCTAGGCTTTGCAACAGACGGGTTTGATGGTGCAGACTGCCTGGCCGATCTCAGAAAGGATAGGCCAGTGTATTTCTCCTGCTGGGCCAACGAGGGGCCTGCGGGGTTTGTGATAGATAACAAGAAGTATGTGTATGACGGTGTGTGTGATCAGGTGCTGGCCTACGACCTTGCCACAGATCCTCTAGAGAGGTCTGCCTGTGTGCTCTCTGATCAGCAGGCAGATGCGATCAAGATACAGGTCCTTGCCTGGAGGAGGTCTACCATATTGAAGGTACCATACCAGGTGGATAGGAAGGCCATGGTATTTGACGAGTGGGTCTGTAGGCCTGTGGCAAGGGACTGCACCTGCAAATACAGGCCGCAGGGCTGAGGCCTCTGATCAGGGCTGCAGACTGTAGCTGCTGTGAACCTATTCTGTTGCCTTTGGGCAACCATCCAGATGTGCAGGGAAAAGGCGGGGGGTTGATTGGTTGCATGTAACACCTTGGCGGGTCGATGCTTACAGATGACTTGCCTGCCAGATATCCTCGGCTGTGCCTGTTGGCACAACCCTTGCATTAATACAAGATGGAGCACCCAAAAAGGATGGACTCACGGGGCGGCGCGTCCTAAAACCGGCGATGCTCAAGGAGGACTGACCCGCCCTTTTTTATTGCAAGGTGGTCGTGCCTTCCAGAAAAAAACTCACTTTTTTGTAGCCTGCCGGATTATGTTCTATACTTTCAGCAGAGCAAGATAGAAAGCCAGTGGGTTTCTCAGAACCGTAACTCACAAAACTCCTTCCTTCTTCTCTTGGGGGGGCGGCAGACCGGGCGAGAGCTGGGGGGTCGCTGCCCTTCTTTTTTTGTCACCACTCGAATCGCCTTGCACCTTGCCCACCATGTCCGATCTGCTAGGATACGTGTATGAACATGGAAGTGATCCATAAGGAGCCAAAAGATGGACCGGACAAGGTTTGGAATTCGTGTAGGGAGGGTCAGGCCAGCCCATAGATTCATGGTTGTAGAGGATGGGGTTCAGCCCATGAGGATCGCCGGAAAGAGGGTCCACCTGATAGGTATAGGCGGCATAGGCATGAGTGGGCTAGCCCAGATGCTGGTCCATTGCAATGCGATCGTTACCGGGTCTGACCAGGTGGCAGGGCCTATGGTATCTTATCTGGCCTCAAAGGGTATCCAGATCAGTATCGGACACAGGCCCGAGAACATACCTGAAAACGTGGATATGGTGGTAATGACCGCTGCGGTCAGGTCAGACAACCCTGAGTTGGTCCGAGCAAGGCAA
Source organism: Sedimentisphaerales bacterium (assembly GCA_029907605.1). Taxonomy (GTDB): domain Bacteria; phylum Planctomycetota; class Phycisphaerae; order Sedimentisphaerales; family Anaerobacaceae; genus DTPU01. Next base: position 45,922 of record JARYLO010000003.1, on the reverse strand, counting down.
CTGGGTTGTCCGATCTACAAGTATGCACAGATGCTTGGCTTGCTGATGAACCGATATCACGGCATAGCCATCAGCGGCACACATGGCAAGAGCACAACCACTGGGTGGTTGAGCTTCTTGCTGCGGCGGGCAGGTATAGATGTGAATTTTGTGGTAGGGGCGGTCGTGGGTCAGCTTGGTGGCTCTTCAGGCGTGGGCCAAGGGCACTACTTTGTGGCAGAGGCCTGTGAGTATGACCGAAGTTTTCTGAACCTTAGGCCCACCATGGCAGCAGTCCTGAATATCGAGCCGGACCACCTAGATTATTACAAGGACCTACAGGAGATCGTGGATGCCTTCGGGCAGTTCATCGCCGGTGTGGCCTTTGAGGGTACAGTGGTGGCAAATGGCCAGGATCCTTGTGTGCATCAGGCCTTGGCTGCCCTTAGACCTGATGTTGAATGTGTGACCTTTGGCCTGGATGAACGATGTTCATTCTACGCAACCGACCTGGAGCTGGTCGATGGCCTCTACAACTTCAACCTCTGGGCCGATGGCCGCAACCTTGGTAGGACACACATCTGTTTGCCTGGCAAACACAATGTCATGAATGCCTTGGCAGTCTCTGCCATGGCCATGAGGATCGGCGTTCCAGGCCAGACCGTCCTGAGGCTGTTACCTGAGTTTCTTGGCGTTGAAAGGAGGCTTAGCATCAAGGGGTTGGCAGGCGGAGTAACGATACTCGATGACTATGCACACCACCCAACCGAGATCAAGGCCAGTCTGGAGGCGATCCGCCAGCGTTATAGACCGAGCAGGCTTTGGTGTGTGTTCCAGCCTCATCAGCATAGCAGGACCAGGTTCCTGCTGGAGGAGTTTGCCCAGAGCTTTGGGCTGGCGGACGTGACGGTGGTGCCCCAGATCTACTTTGTCAGGGATTCGGAGCAGACAAGGCAGACCGTCAACAGTCAGATGCTGGTCGAGCGTATCCATGGTTATGGCTCGCAGGCCGTGTTTATAGACGGCTTCGAGGCCATCTGTGATTACCTGGCAGAGCATGTGGTCCCAGGGGATTTAGTGGTTACCATGGGTGCAGGGGATATATGGAAGGTTGCCGATGTCCTTGTTCAAAGGCTTGGAGCAGATAGTAAGGTGTAACTACCCACTTGCTGGGCTGACCTGGTATGGGATAGGCGGGCCTGCAGATTATCTGGTGCAGCCCCAGGATGTAGGTCAGCTACAGGAGGTGGTCAAGCGGTGCCAGGACGCTGGGGTGAGGATATATGTCCTTGGGGCTGGCTCGAACCTGTTGATACCTGATGAGGGGGTCAGGGGTGTTGTAATAAAGCTCGATGGGCCTGGGTTCACACAGATGAGGTTTGACGGGGAACAGGTCTATGCAGGTGCAGGTGTTGGCCTAGGGGCCCTGGTGCTGGAGTGTGTCAAGCGTGGTCTTTCTGGGTTAGAGGGACTTACAGGCATACCAGGCTCTGTCGGTGGTGCCGTCAAGATGAATGCAGGCGGCAGGTTCGGCAACATAGGCACGGTGATTGAGTCTGTGACACTGATGGATATCAACGGCCAGGTCTTTCAGAAGGCCAAGCCGGAGCTGAGCTTTGACTATAGGTCATCCAATATCGCCTCCAAGTTCATCCTTGGGGCAACCATGCGCCTGGCCAGTGCCGAGCCAGATCAGGTCCTCAGGTCTGTACAGGAGGTATGGATATACAAGAAGAACCATCAGCCACTCGATGCCCGTAGCTGTGGTTGTGCTTTCAAGAATCCGCCAGGTCAATCTGCTGGGGCATTGATCGAGCGGGCTGGCCTGAAGGGCTTTAAGGTAGGCAAGGCCATGGTAAGTGACAAGCACGCCAACTTCATCGTGGTAGAGCCAGGCTGTTCAAGCAAGGACGTATTGCGGCTGATGGAGATCATTGTCGATCGTGTCAAGGGTGATTTTGGCATAGAGCTCCAGCGTGAGATAGAGGTTTGGTAGGCCGTAAGATGCTCGATAGACCCTTGAACGTTGCGGTACTAGCTGGGGGGATCAGTCCAGAGCGCCAGGTGAGCCTGCAAAGTGGAGCTGCTGCAGAGGCCGCGCTGAGGCAGGCAGGCCATAGATGCACCTGCCATGACATAGGACCCGATAGGCTTGATGTTCTCGAGGATCCTACCATCGATGTCTTCTTCGTGGCCTTGCACGGGGCATTCGGCGAGGATGGGCAATTGCAGTCCATTATGGAGCAGAGGCATCTGAGGTACACAGGTAGTGGCCCACAGGCCTGTAGGCTGGCATTCGACAAACTTGCCACAAAACGCTTGCTGAATGACCTTGGCCTTTGCACGCCGCGGTATCTTGTCTTTGGCCCAGGCAAGCACGATGGTCTTCTTAGAGATCAGGTCCGACAGCTCAGTACCAGGTACGTGGTCAAGCCTGCCAGACAGGGTAGCAGCGTGGGTGTCAGCATCGTAGATGATCCTGATGCGGTCTTGGATATCTGCAAGAGGACTGCCAGTGAGTTTGGTGATTGCCTGGTGGAGGAATACATAGAAGGCCGAGAGCTGACCGTCGGCGTCTTGTTAGGCAGGCCCCTGCCTGTAATCGAGATCAGGCCTGCCAGGTCCTTCTATGACTACCAGGCAAAGTACGATGATGACCGGACACAGTTCATGTTCGACACATTGCCTGCAGATTTGCAGCGGCATATCCAGGACCAGGCCATGGCCGTATTCGAGGGCCTGGGCATGCGCCACTTAGGTAGGATCGACCTTATCCTGGCCCCATCAGGGAAGGCTTACGTACTGGAGGCAAACGCCATACCTGGATTGACCGACCATTCCCTTCTACCCAAGGCAGCCATGCATGCAGGTATCCCATTCTGGCAGATGTGTGACCAGTTAGTCCGTGCTGCGTTCTTGGATACCATGGCCTCAAAGGTCTTTGACTGAGGGCCGCAGATGGGGCAACTGTTTGGCCGTCTTGTAACATTGGCAGCCAAGTGGAGACGGCCCATAGCCGTTGTGGTGGCGGTCTTGTTTATTGCAAGTGCTGTAGCTGCATTGGTGGCCTTGGATAGATACATGCAGGCTGCCATAGGGCCAAGGACAGGTCCATTGGTCTTGGAGGAGATACCTGCCTGGGCCGACCGCAGCAATGAACTGATCCAGAAGGTGATAGCTGCTGCTGGCGGCGTTAGATTGCCGCTGACCGAGGACCTGGCTGCACATCTGGCCAGTAGGCTTGGGGAGGTCGCCTGGCTAGACCAGGTGCAGGTGCGTCTAACCCCATTGGATGTTAGGGTCAAGGCCCGCTGGAGAAGGCCCGCAGCGGTCCTAGAGATAGGAGGGTCGCGGTTCTATGTGGATCAGGACCTTGTGGTATTGGATTTCATTGAGATACCAGGTCTGGATGTAAAGAAGATAGAAGGGGTGGAATGGTTAGGCAAGCCGACCATAGGCCAGGTGCTGCCTTGTGAGGACCTCAGGCAGGGCCTCGAGCTGCTTGCCTTGTTGGAATCCATGGATATGACGACTTGTCCGACATCCCCACTGCTTTCCCAGATTGATAGGATAGACGTCAGTAATTACCTAGGCCGCCGTGATCAGAGGTCAGCACATTTGGCCATGTACGCAAAGGATGGGACGAAGATCATCTGGGGCGCGGAGGTCGGGTCTGCTGCAAGATACCTGGAGGCAAGTGAACAAGAAAAGCTTGCAAGGCTCTATTCATTCTATAAGGAGTCCGGTACCCTCATAGGCCTGGTCAAGTACATAGACCTCCGTCCTGCCCAATACCAGCTCCCTACCCCTATGGACCGATATCAGATAGTACCCCATTAAGTGCATCGAATAGGTCCACATATCGGTAAGGGATGTTATAGGCGATGCAAAGTTGCTTGAACTTCGCCAAGGTGGTTTCATATATCATGGCCTGTGTATCCATATCTTTATCGCACTGGAAGATCCTGCAGCCTGCAAACCGATGATCATAGATCGTGCATAGGCCTGAGTGGTTATATGGGCAACGCCCATGGCCTTGGATGTCTACAGGCTGAGGGTTGTGATACAGATGGTATATCCACTCCACGGTGCAGACAAAGAGCCTATGGCCAAACCGCTCTAGGTCGCAACACCTGCCGCACCTGTTGCATCTGCTAGGCCAGAGCTGTTGGTCCAGCCACAGATAGACCTCGCCTACCCTAGATGCGATGGCTGCATGCACCGCAGAGTTGTAGGATCTGTTGGTAGGTGTAGAGCCTGCCATGATTGATCCCAGGACATCGCCTGCTTGCCCTCTGCCATGCCTGGGGAGTGGTCAGGTTGCTAGGCCAGAAAGGCCATGTGCGACATTGTGGGGGTCGGACTGGATAGATGGCACACTGCCTGATGGGGCCCGATGCCTCCAGGAATATGCAATCCTTTGTGTGAGGGTCTTCTATGAGGGTATTGAAAGGACCCTCGGTGCGTGTGTATGTGGCCTTGAACCTCTCAACGGGGATCTTCAGGAATGCAGCTATCTGCGCTATCTGCTCCATATCGACCCATATGTAACCTTCTGCAGGGCCAGAGCAGCACCTGCCGCACTTTGTGCAGCTAAACCTCAGTCCTGCTGCAAACCAAGGTAGATCCCCAGCCTCCTCTACCATCTTTGTATGGCCCCTGTATCGGCGCTGGTAGCAAGGGCGGCATATCTTGCCAGGCAACCCTTTGTGACCCTTGGTTTTGGCGGTCTCCAATCCTGACGCCGCCTGGCAAGGTCTTGGTCTGTCAGTTCCACATCGAGTCGGTGGTTGGGGATGTCTATAGAAATGATATCACCTGGCCTTATGAGGGCGATCGGCCCACCTACAGCTGCCTCAGGACTGATATGCCCTACACAGGCCCCACGCGTGCCGCCTGAGAACCTGCCATCCGTTATCAATGCCACTGATTCGCCCAGCCCAGCACCCATTATGTAGCTGGTAGGGCTGAGCATCTCCTGCATGCCCGGTCCACCCTTTGGCCCTTCGTAACGTATCACCACTACATCACCGGGCCTGACCTTGCCGGCAAGGATCCCTTCGCAGGCCTCCTCTTGACTGTCGAATATGACCGCAGGACCCCTGTGTTTGAGCATGGATGGGGCCACACCAGCGGTCTTCACTACAGCGCCATTTGGGGCAAGGTCGCCAAACAGTATGGAAAGGCCGCCAGTGGTAGAATATGCCCGTTCCAGGGGACGGATGCACTCTGGATTGGTGATCTTGGCGTGCTTGATCCTCTCGCCCAGGCTGACACAGGAGACGGTCATACACTCAAGGCTTAGCAGGCCAGGGATCTTACTGACCTCTTTCAGGATCGCGCTGACCCCACCTGCTGCATCCACATCCTCGATGTGCCAAGTACTGGATGGCGCAACCTTGCAAATATTGGGGCACCTTGCAGAAAGCTGGTTTATTCGGTCCAGATCGTACTTGATCCCTGCCTCACTTGCCAGGGCCAGGGTGTGAAGGATCGTGTTGGTGGACCCACCCATGGCCATATCTAGCACTAGGGCATTGTCCAGCGATTGGGGAGTGATGATGTGCGATGGCCTGATGCCCTTTCTTACCAGCTCCACGATCTGCCGGCCTGCAGCCTCATAGAGGCCTTGCCTTCGTGGGTCTACCGCCAGTATGGTCCCATTGCCTGGCAGGGCTATGCCTATGGCCTCGCACAGGCAGTTCATGGAGTTGGCAGTAAACAAGCCCGAACAGCTCCCGACCGTTGGGCAGGCTAGATACTCCAGTTGCTTTAGTTGCGCAAGATCGATCTTACCTGCCTTGTATGCAGCCACTGCCTCAAAGATACTGATCAGGTCTATGGTCTTGCCATCTGGGGTCTTGCCTGCCCGCATTGGGCCGCCTGATACAAATATGGTCGGGATGTCAAGGCGTACTGCAGCCATGAGCATGCCTGGTATGATCTTGTCGCAGTTGGGGATGCATACCAGCCCGTCGAAGCAGTGGGCCCTACACATCGTCTCAACCGAATCTGCGACTATCTCCCTGCTGACAAGGGAGTACTTCATGCCGGTATGTCCCATGGCGATGCCATCGCAGACCGCGATGGTGTTGAATTCAAAGGGCACACCACCAGCATCCCGTATGGCCTTCTTGATCACCTTGGCTACCTCATTGAGGTGCACATGCCCTGGTACTATCTCGCAGAAGCTATTTGCAACCGCGATGAAAGGCCTTTCCAGGTCCGCGTCCTTCAAACCGCAGGCCCTCAGAAGCCCCCTGTGCGGGGCCCTCTGAAAACCGGCCTTGATCGTATCGCTGTTTGCCATCTGTAGACCTCCTTAATCTGTCTGTGACATACCTCAAATACTGTATAGTAGCTGGCATGGTGGACAAGCAAAAACCATTGTATGGGGTACCATGGCCCATATAATGAATTGTCCTGGTTGGAGATGAATGTCATGACGTACACTCTGTTGGTGAGTGCAATCTTGTGTACTATTGCTGGCCTGGTCCCATCTGGGCCGAACGAACCGCAGGTCAACCTGAGGCTTACCTTTGTCTGCGGTCAGAAGACGACATATCAGTTCAATAGTTGGTGGCAAAGGTCTGTGGTGGTGAAGACCACATCAGGCAGCCAGCCTTATGAGGTGCCAAGCGGCCTTACAGGCAGTTCTGTGGACCTGAGATTCTCCCAACAGGTCCGCTCTGTAGATCCAAATGGGAATGCAGTTGCGGATATCCAGATAGAGGGCCTGAGTGTCTTTGAGGAGCAGGTGGGCGATCCTGTAATCGATTCTGACAGCCGGCGCGACAAGACCGGCCCCTTGGCAAGGTTAGTGGGAAAGGGCTACAAGATTCGTCTTGCACCTGACGGCAGGGTCCTTGATATCCAGGGGATTGCAGAGCTGGCCAAGCTATTGGTAGATCCTAATGGCGGCCCGCAGGCAAGGAAGGCCGCTGAGCTATTGTCAGGGCCATTCATCAGGCAGGTGCATACCGTTGCAGGCCTGGCGGCATGTGGGCCAGGTCCACATCTGGTGGGCTCTCATTGGAGCGATATCAAGACGGTTTCATTTGGCACGTTGGGATCCAGGACCTTTGAGAGGAGCTATACGCTCAGCCAGATCAAGCAGGAGGAAGGTCGCAGGGTGGCTGTCGTTGATATGACTGGTTCACTGGCCTCTGACCCGGCCCAGCAGGCATATCTTCAGGATCCAAAGCTCAAGGCCCTGATCGATAGGATGGACTTTCAGTTTCGATATGGAGGCCAGTTGCAGATAGACCTGTCTGAAGGGGCCATCGAGTCCTCCAAAGAAGTGCTGGAAGTCAACTGGGTTGCCATAGATCCGCGGGTACAACTGACCGACAAGACCCCGGAACCCAATACGATCCTGATGCGGTCAGTCCAGGGGCTTGAACTTCGGCGGATCAGGCCTGATGGGAACGATCTATCATTGGCCGAGCCTGTAAGGTGCAGACTACACTTCGAGGAAGGCAGGGCCTTTGGTTATGAGATCCGCTCTAGTCGTCAGATAAAGATCCATTGGGACCCGAATACAGATCCGAACCTCCGCCCCGACGCACTCTCTAGCCTAGATGAGTCGCTACACATGTTGGTGACATTGGAGCCAATCCTTGTCAGGCCTGGTGGCAGTGCAAGGCTCCAGGGGGTCTTCAGGTCAGTGCGTGTGGAAAGGGGCCGTCAAGGTCAGGATGGCCAGGTGCAATCACCTGATCCTGTAGAATCATTGCAGGCTAAACAGTTCACACTGGATGTCGCTGCCAATGGAAGGATTGTCGATGCCAGTGACCTGGATGCATTATTGAAGCAGGTCGGTCAATCTGCCTTCCGTCAGGATCCAAGGTATGGCTGGGTCAAGGATCAGGAGATGATCAGTGATGTGGTTGCAACACTGTGGTTCTTCTGGGATGCCATATCCAGCATGGATGCCAATGGGGTCCGTCCTGGCCAGGGATGGAATTCGCTACTTTCAGTTCCAACGCCCATGGTCTCAAGGAAGGCTAGGCAGGTGGCCTACAGTCTTGATCGGCTGGAGCAGACCTCGGATGGCTTGGTCGCAGTCATTGGTAGCAGATATAGTCTATCTGGAATGCCTGCTCCATCTTCCTGGCCTATCCCATATTCTGGCCGATTCCGTGTCAGTGGGACATTTGGGTTCCTAGGTGCTTATAGGTTTCAGGATCTGCAAGGTTCTGGTGTTGATAGGTTCAACGTGGATAAGGGTATCTGGGAGGGGACCAGCCAACAATTCTGGTACAAGGTGCAGGCTGCAGTGCCGATACCGTTTGCCAGGGCTGGGGCGGGCAATCCGATCATATTTGTTGATCAGACCGTCAAGATCCAACGGATAGACACATCATCCTTCAAGGGCAGATAAATGGATCAAAGGGATCTTTGGGCACCGTGGCGGATAGGGTATATCCAGGATGCGGCTGGCAAGGCAGGAGGCTGTTTCCTTTGTAAGTGTATCCAGCAGCCCCAGAAGGCCAAGGAGAACCTTGAGGTATGGCGGACAGGATCGAGTATAGTGGTACTCAATCGCTTCCCATACAATAATGGTCATTTGTTGATCGCCCCCTTGCGCCATATTGGCGGCCTGTTGGAGACCAGCGACCAGGAGCTTCAGGATATCCTCGTACAGGTCAAGAAGGCGCAGTTGTTACTGGATCAGGTCCTCAAACCGCAAGGTTATAACATCGGCATAAATCTCGGGCGATGTGCAGGGGCTGGGTTGGCCGATCATCTGCACATACATGTGGTACCCAGATGGAATGGTGACACGAACTTCATGTCTGTTTGTGGGGATACAAAGGTGATCAGCCAGTCGCTGCAGGAGCTCTGGGAGCAATTGGTCAGCGCTGCTGGTAAGGCAGATCGGCCTGGGGCTGTTTAGGTCTTGGCAGATGGTCCTTACCTGGCAACAAGAGAACCTCAAGCCATATGCGGTCAGTTCTGCCAACAGTAAGGGCAGGTCATATCCAGAGCAGCCTCATCCATACAGGTCAGAGTTTGAACGTGACAGGGATCGTATCATACACTGTGCTGCATTCCGCAGGCTTGAGGGCAAGACCCAGGTCTTTACACCTGGGCTGGATGATTTCTACAGGACCCGTCTAACACATACAATAGAGGTCAGTCAGATCGGCCGTACCATAGCCAAGGCACTCGGTCTTAACGAGGCCTTGACCGAGGCCATATGCCTGGCCCATGACCTCGGTCACCCACCATTTGGGCATGCAGGCGAGGAGGCGTTGGATCAGTTGATGCAGGCCTATGGGGGCTTTGAGCACAACCAGCAGACGGTCAGGATCGTCACATTGCTGGAGCATCCATATCCACAATTCTTTGGCCTGAATCTGATGCACGAGACGATACTCGGCCTAGAGGGCCACAGTGGCCCGTATGATCGGCCTGCCAGTGTTGCAAGGCCTCCAATGCCCCTAGAAGGGCAGGTGGCCGACATGGCCGATAGGATCGCATACAATTGTCATGACCTTGAGGATGGGCGCAGGGCGAGGTTGATCAGCGCCCAGCAGGCAAGGTCAGTGGAGTTGGTACAGGAGGCAGAGGATATCATAGGTGCTGATCAAATAGAGGACTTGGCCATCGTCAGGACCAGGGTCAGCAAGGCCATTATCAATTGCCTTGTCAGCGACTGCATACAGGCAAGCACAGAGGCCATAGAGAGTGCAGGGATACGTTCGCTCGATGACGTATATGCCATAGGCAGGCCCCTGATCTGCCTTTCGGCCCGAAGGCACAGCCAGTTGTGTCAATTGGAAGGGTTCTTGTTGAAGAACTTTTACCTTCATCCTAGACTTCAGGAGACCTCCAGCCAGGTAAGACAGTGGCTTGGCCGGTTGTTTGACCGCTTCTGCAACCAGCCGGATCTGATGCCGCGGTATTTCCAGGGATTTGTTGCAACATGTGGCCTTCAGAGGGTGGTTGCAGACTATATTGCTGGAATGACAGACCGATATTGTATGAAACTGTTGACGGGATAGGCCTATGGAATGCAGGAAAAAGGAGAATACAAGAAGGTGTACCTGTACATATGATGGGTGCAGCCGCAAGGGGCTGTGCTGCGAATGCCTCAGCTATCACTTGGCAAGCCGCCAGTTGCCAGGCTGTTGTTTCCCACCAGAGGCAGAAAGGACCTACGACCGCAGCTTCAAGGCCTTTGCAAAGGCCTGGGGCCTCTAGGCCTGACTGGTATCGGTGGGGCTGGCATCATCTGTTGGCCCCTGTTGGGGCTGGGGTGCAGGTTCTGCTGCAACCTTGGCCTTTGCCCTTTGCTTCTTGGTAGCAGGTATTGGGATCTGGAGCCCTTGATGGTGGCCAGCATCCTCTGCAGACTGCAGCTGCTCAGCAGCCCACTGGACGCGTCGCAGGCTTAACCCGATCTTTCGCGCCTCTGTGTCCACCTTCAGGATCTTCACCTCAACTTCGTCTCCGGGCTTGAGTATGTCCTGTGGCTTTTCTACTTTATGGTCTGCCATCTCGGAGATATGAAGGAGACCTTCCAAGTCCGGTTCCAGCTCCACAAATGCACCGAAGTTGGTCAACTTCGCCACCTTGCCCTTTACGATCTGGCCAGGTATGTACTTCTCAAGGATTGCCTTGATCCATGGGTCCTCGGTCAATTGTTTGACACCCAATGAGATACGACGCTTTTCTTCATTTATCTCTAGTACAACACATCTTACCACCTGGTCCTTTTGCAGGGCCTCCTTGGGATGGCTATACTTCTTTGTCCAGCTCAGATCAGAGACATGGATCATCCCGTCAATGCCGGGCTCTATCTCCACAAATGCCCCAAAGGCCGTAAGGCTTCGTACCGTGGCGTTAACGATCGTCCCAGGTGGGTATTTCTGTGCAGCCACACTCCATGGGTTGGTTTCCGTCTGTTTTAGGCCCAGGGAGATCTCTTGTTTGTCCTTATTGACACTCAGTACCACTACCTCCACCTCGTCGCCTATGTTGACCATCTCGCTTGGGTGGTTTATCCGCTTGGTCCAGCTCATCTCGCTTATATGGACCAGCCCTTCCACCCCCTCTTCTAGCCGCACAAATACCCCATAATTCATGATGTTGACCACCTTGCCCTTGACCTTTGTACCAACTGGGTACTTGATCTCAACCATATCCCAAGGGCACGGTGTCTTTTGTTTTAGCCCAAGTGAGACCTTCTCGTTGGCCTTGTCTACAGACAAGACCACGCATTCTATCTCCTGATCTAGACTTACCACCTCAGATGGATGCGATACCCTGCCCCAACTGAGGTCTGAGATGTGTAATAGTCCATCTATGCCGCCCAGGTCCACAAATACCCCGAAATCGGCCATATTCTTGACGATGCCCTTACGTATCTGCCCTACCTCCAGCTCAGCCAGGAGTTTCTCCTTGCTGCTCTTACGCTCTTCTTCTATCAGACGCCTCCTGGAGACCACAATGTTGCGGTTCTCCACGTCTATCTTGAGGATCTTACATTGGACATCCTTGCCTATGAACCTGCTGATATCACCTGGCCTGCGTATATCTACCTGAGAAGCTGGTAGGAATACTGGAACGCCGATATCCACCAATAGTCCACCTTTTATCCTCCGGATTACCCTGCCTGAGACCACATCCCCTTCCTTCTTGGTGGCAATGATGTGCTCCCAGCTCCTGATGACGTCTGCCTTGCGCTTGCTCAGCAGTAGTTGATTGGTCTCTGAATCGGCCTCCTCCACCAACACCTCGATCTCTCTGCCTGGTACTATCTCGTTGGGGTCGCTAAACTCGCTGGCATCAACTACGCCCTCGCATTTCAGTCCCACCTCCACGATCACCTCGTTGCCCTGTCTGCCTGCGATTATGCCCTTCAGGATCGCGCCAGGGGCGTGGGATTCGACCTTGCCCTTGAGCATCTGGTCTAGATATTCACCCTCTTGTGGACCAAAGATCTGATTTACCTGTTGATCAAGTTCTTGTTCAGAGAGACCTAGCTTCTTTAGTATGTTTCTATCGACCATAAATACTTTCCATGTGCGGCGTCTTTTCCATAGGGCCCCTTGTCGCCCCGCACACACGGCAAGAGGCTAACACAACACGGCCTTGGCTCGATATCCAGCTGCCTGCGTGGATAGAGTCTGATTTCCAGCGAAAACATAAAGCTTAGCATTTATGCCCGTTTGATGCAAGGCATAAACCTGATAACTTATAGTTGCTGCAACTGGTCAACGAAGGATTCTATTACCGAGTCTGGGGTTGAGGCCCCAGCTGTGACACCAGCGTCGGTCTTGCCTCGTAGGACATCCACGTCAAGGTCTTGGATGCCCTCTAGGTGATAGGTATTGGGGTTGTGTGCCCTGCACAACTCGGCCAGGCTGCGGGTATTTGCGCTCTGCAGGCCACCAAGCACGAACATCACATCCACCTGCTTGCAAAGCCGTACCGCTGCCTCCTGCCGCTTGCAGGATTCCCTGCAGAGGGTGTTCACCACCTTCAATTCCGTAAATGATCCTTTGCATATGGCTGCAACCATAGAGGCAAAACGCTGGGGACTCAGTGTGGTCTGACTGACGATCCCTAGCCTCTTATCCAGTGGGACATTGGCCAGGTCCCCTTGGGTACAGACGACTATTGGCCTTTTTAGGTATCCACAGACCGCCTGGACCTCTGGGTGGTCAGGTTGGCCGACGATAAGGACCTGATACCCAGAGCCCTCCAGATCGGTGGCGATCCTTTGAAGCCGCTTGACCAATACACAGGTGGCATCGATGATCGTAAGTCCTTTGGCCTTCAAGGCGGCGACCTGGGCAGGGGCAGCCCCATGTGAGCGGATCAGGACGATCCCTCTGTCTATCTGATCGGCAGACTCTACAGTGATAAGCCCGGCAGCGGCAAGCCTGTTTACCTCCGTAGGGTTGTGGATGATAGGTCCTAGGCTAAAGACAGGTTGCTGGCCTGCAGCCTGGGCCAGGACCTTTTCGGCGGTGCGGATTGCACTTCGCACGCCTGGGCAGAACCCACACTTCTCAGCCAGCAAGACCTTCATCGTCGGCCCTATTTGCACTTGCAATGGTGATACCAAATGCCTGGTGGAGCAGACTGGCCATCAGGTCCACAACCTGTTCGGCTGAAAGGCCAGTCGTATCCACGATCACGGCATTCGGGGCAGGTCTCAATCCACCCTTTTGTCTTTCCTGATCGATCTTGTCCCGTTCCCTGATGGCCTTTTCTATCTCTTCTAGCGGGCACTCTATCCCGGTCTGGCGGAGCTGGTGCTGCCTTCTTCTGGCCCGCTCCCTGGGATCAGCGACAAGATAGAACTTTGCTGGGGCCTCTGGGAATGCCACTGTACCCTGGTCCCTTCCCTCTGTCACGAGCCTGGCGACCCCTTGAGCAAATTGCCGTTGCATCTGGACCAGCCTATCCCTGACCGGTCTGCAGTCGGCCACAAACCTGACAAGGTTTGTCAGTTCAGGATCGCGAATCTGATCTGTTACCTGTTGGCCGTCCACGTATACCTCCATCCGGTCAGGTCCTGGTACAAAGTCAAACCTGGTCCTATCGATCAGGGCAATAAGGGACTGTGTATCCTGCAGGTCGACCCCGGCCTTTATTGCTGCCCAGGCGATGGTCCTATACATTGCCCCTGTGTCGAGGTATTGCCCCTGGATCCGCATTGCAAGCAGTCTGGCAACCGTGCTCTTACCGCTGGCTGCAGGGCCATCTATGGTGACAACGAATGGTGCCACTTCAGTCTACCTGGCAGTTGCACTGTCCAGCCAGCCCCTCAGATCTGCCCACCTTTGCCACGATCAGGCTGGTATCGTCGACCTGCTTGGCAAGTCCCACGAACCTGCGTCTAAACCGCAGTATGTTGTTGACTATGTGCTCTGCAGTGCAGGCAAGGCCCTTCTGTGCGGCCTCGATCATCCGCTCCCTGGTCCATATCTGACCATCGAAGTTTATGGCATCTATAAGCCCGTCTGTATAGAAGATAAGACAGTCACCGACCTGCAACTGCACGGTCTGGACTTGGTAGTTGGCCTGGGGATCCACACCTAATACAAGGCCGCCGGCAGCTAGGTCAATGACCTGTCCACCGCGTAGTAGGACGATCGGTTCATGGCCTGCGGAGCTGTAGGTTATGGTATTGGTCTGTTGATCTATGATGGCATAGATCAGTGTGACGAACTCGCCATCCTGGCACTCCGCATGGGTCATGCGGTTGAAGTCCTGGATCGCGGTCTGTACGTGCGTGACATTGCAGGCTTGGCGATCGGGCCTATCCCATTGCCCGTAGCCTTGTTCGATAAGCACCGAAGAACTTGCAACATATGATCTTATGGCCCCCCTCAACCAGCTCATCATCAAGGCAGCAGGTAGACCCTTTCCCATCACATCGGCCATGACGATCGCTAGCCTGTCCTTGCCTATGGGCAGGAAATCGTAAAGATCGCCACCGACATCGAAACAAGGTATGTAGCTGGCAGCTATGTCAAAGCCCTCTAGCTGGGGTATGTTCTGTGGTATCATTCGCCTCTGTACAAGGCCTGCCAGGCGGATCTGCTCGGCCATCCTTGCCCCTTCTAGGGCCTGGTTATAGAGCCTGGCATTCGTGATCGCCACTGCACACTGGGATGCAACTGCCCTGGCAACACGGATATCGTCCTCATCAAACCGCATAGGGATAGGGCTGTAAAGCCGCAGTACGCCAATGGGCTTGTTCTTGAAGGTCATTGCCACGGTCAACTGGCTGGCAAGCCCTTCCTTGATGGTGGCCTCCTTGTACCTGACCCTCTGGTCATGCTGCATGTCATGTATTACCACCGCCTCGCCGGCAAACGCAGCCTGGATGACAGGATCAGACTTGGTGACAGGTCCCTTGTTGCGGTACTCCTCGCTGAGCCCATATGTGCTCCGCATCTTAAGGTCGTTGGTCTCTTCATCCAGCAACCTGATGGAGCAGGCCTTGACCCCAAGGATCTTTACGGCGGCCTCGGCCAGTTTGTCGAGTACCTCTTGCAGTGAGAAGTCACCTGCCACCAGGGTGGTAAGCTGGTATATCTGTTCGTCCCTATCCGATTGTTCCCTTGTCTTGGTGCCGGTATCCATAGCAAGCTAATTATACGGAGCAGAATGCGGCTGGTATTGAAAAAAGTACCTGGTTCGGCTCAAATGGCAGCCGCCAGTCTGGCAGGATTTGACAAGGGGGATATAACTAGCTTCCTATCCGAGGCGCCTTTAGAAAGCCTCCCTTGGGCTGCAGCTCTGCATGCTTGTATGGAAGGCTTTGGCAGATACGTTTGACCAGACCCTCCACCTGTCTGGCCTGGCGGACCGTCAAGGCCCGGGTTGCTGCAGCCTGCCTTTGTCTGGCTGCCTGTTGCTGTTGATCCACATATGGGCCCTGGTTTGCCGCGAATATATTGCCGGTAAGACCCGTGCTCTCAGTGCCCTGTCCAAACGACCACCAAGCAGATCCAAGCCTGGTCAGGGAGCCGCTTCCTACCCATAAGGTGCTGCCGTGTTCAACCTCCAATAGTTTGGCCGTGATACTGATCTCGTCCCCAAACACTGGTATATATATGGCCAGTACGATTGGATAGTTGAGTGCACGACCTGCCTCTATCGCGTATGCATCGCCCTTGCGGCCTCCATTCTGCAGGTTGGCTTGGCTCAGGAGGTACTGGACCTGCTGCCGTTCGATAGGGCCGTACCCGCGTCTTAGCAGTTGTTTGGAGAAGAACTCAGCGATCTGGTTCTTTATGGCCTCGCTCTCAATAACTCCATTGACATCTACCACTGCAATGACGTCTATGTCGGAGAAGTCGTAGCCTGCCCTTGTATAGCTCTCCCCTTGGGTCCCTGTCCTGCAGCCAACAGGTAATATAAGCAAGAATGCCACAAGTATATATCCCCGTGCGTTCATGGTAAGCCTCCAGTCCGATTTATCTGCATTATGTATTTTACCCAATATTCCACCCACAGGCAATAATAAGCCATTTCCTTTTGTACCTTCACATGGTCGTGTATCGGCCTTCTATACAGTGATGTTGACTAACAGTGCTAGGTCCTGTAATCCTTTGGTTGTCGTTTCTGGCTCTATCCTTGCAAAGGATGGCCTTTAGACTAGAATACCGATCTGGCTCCGGGGTGTAGCTCAGTTTGGCTAGAGCGCCTGCTTTGGGAGCAGGAGGTCGCTGGTTCAAGTCCAGTCACCCCGATTGGCTGGATGCTATCTTGCCTTTTTGTCGTGCCTGGATTGGAGTAGCAATGCCCACCCAATTACAGATCGCCCGGCA
Source organism: Sedimentisphaerales bacterium (assembly GCA_029907605.1). Classification (GTDB taxonomy): domain Bacteria; phylum Planctomycetota; class Phycisphaerae; order Sedimentisphaerales; family Anaerobacaceae; genus DTPU01. Next base: position 29,642 of record JARYLO010000003.1, on the reverse strand, counting down.
GGGAGTCATATCAGACCAGGTCCGCCTGGTTGGAAGGGCAGAGTCCATCCCTGCCGAGCAGCTTAGCCAGGAGGTGGCCAGCGGCAGGGTCGTGATACCTGCAAACAAGGTCCATCTCCAGAGGGGCCTACGTCCGATAGGGATAGGCAGGCCCTTGAGGACCAAGGTGAATGCGAATATAGGGACAAGCGGGGCCAGGTCTGATCTGAGTCTGGAGCTAGAGAAGCTTCGAATTGCCTTGGAGGCAGGTGCGGACACGATCATGGACCTAAGCACTGGCGGTGATATTGACCATATCCGCCAGGAATTGCTCCAGGCATGTCCTGTGCCGTTTGGGACCGTGCCCATCTATCAGGTCATCCAGGGTAGGGATGTGGATGAGGTGACGGTGGACCTGATCATAGGGACCATCGAATCTCAGGCCAGGCAGGGTGTGGACTTCTTTACCCTTCACGCTGGGCTCTTGAGCAGGCATCTTGCCCTGGTAGAGGATAGGCTGGCAGGGATAGTTAGCAGGGGAGGGGCATTGCTGGCCAAGTGGATGGTGCATCACGGCAAGGAGAATCCCCTGTACGAATACTTTGACGATATATGCCAGATCCTGACCGAATTTGACGTCTGTATCTCCCTAGGGGATGGGCTAAGACCTGGGGCCATAGCCGACGCCACTGACCAGGCCCAGCTGGCTGAACTGGAGGTGTTGGCCGAATTGGTGGAAAGGGCCTGGGCGCATGGCTGCCAGGTGATGGTAGAGGGGCCTGGACATGTGCCATTCAATCAGATCCAGTACAACATGGAGCTGCAACAGCGGCTCTGCCATGGTGCACCATTTTATGTATTGGGTCCGGTGGTGACGGATATTGCGCCTGGTTATGACCACATAACCGCTGCCATAGGTGGGACTGCAGCTGCCTATTATGGGGCCTCATTCCTTTGCTATGTGACGCCTACAGAACACCTGGGCCTACCCAGCGCTGAGGATGTGAGGATCGGTGTTATTGCCGCGCGAATAGCGGCCCATGCGGCGGATCTTGCGCGGGGCCTACCTAGTGCATTGGCAGCGGACCGCCAGATAAGCCTGGCCAGGAGGGAGCTTGATTGGGAAAGGCACCTTGCCATCGCTATAGATCCCCAAACGGCCCGAAGGATCTACCTGCAGGCCTGCAAGGATAGCAACAACCTGGAGCCAGGAAAGGCAGACTATTGCACTATGTGCGGCAAACAGTGGTGCAGCCTGCGGATAAGCAAGGAGCTGAGGCAGGCCAGATAGCCTTCATGTCTGTACCGAGTCTAGGGCGACCAGGCCTACCGGCAGGAATACTATCACAGGTAGCCAGGCCCACAGTTGCGGGATGGGCCTTCCGAACAACCAGGGTTCTACAGACAGGACCTTGGCAAGGAAGGTAAGGATGTGGCAAAGGCCTGTCAGGGCCAGACACCTTAGGACTGCAGTCTTTACATACCTAGGGTCACGGCACATCAGTACCGAAAGGCCTATCAGGAGCATGATCAGGTCTATGATAGGCTCAGTGACCCTAAAGTGTTTCTGGCTGACCAGCAGGGTCATATCCCTTGGCCGCAGGCCTACAAGGGTGTTGAGTTGGCCCCAACTGAGCAGTGGCTTTAGGTCTGACTTGGCCAGTATCGGCACGTGCCAGGGCAGTAGACCCATGGAATCGCAGCGATCTATTGGTTGGATGGGCTGATTTGGATCTCTGCTGATGAACCTGCCATTGACCAGCTCCCAAGATCGCCGTTGCTGGTTGTATGTGGCTTTGTCTGCCACTATGCAGCCGGTCACGACCCACAGGCCGCCGTCCCCAGATGGTCTGCGGCAGATGATGACCGGCCTATCAAAGGATCCATCTGCCAGGTCGAAATGGCGGCTGAATATAAGGGATCCATCTTGGGCAGGTATGAACCGGGCGGTGTATGCCTCCTGGCCAGGGATCATGTCCCTTCCCCTTGCCAGCCGGTCGGCAAGGCCTGGGATCACCACCTCTTGGTCCAGCACGAGCAGGCCTGTCAATAGTACACCTACCAGCAGCACAGGTACCATCACCCTCCTGATGCTTATGCCAGATGCCATCAGGGCAGTAAGCTCATTGGATCGCACCATCCTGGCCACACAAAAGGCCGCTGCCACTACCAAGATCATACCGGCAAAGTCCCTGAAGTAGACCGTGGAGTTCAGGGCATAGAAACCGAGGATCTGCCTGGCCACTACCAGGCCTCCAAGGTCTGCTTTCCTGGAGAACTCATCGAGATTGACGAATAGGTCTATGACGATCCGCAGCCCTACCAGCACTGCGGCAGCCATGATGTATCCCTGGAGGAAGCCTGCGATTATGTATCGATCCAGTTGCTTCATCTGCTATCTTGGAAGTCTGGCGTACACCCAACCTGCCACTGCTACCATGCCTGCCACCCCAGCCCAGATTATTGCCAACCCGAGCCAATTGTGCCCGCCTGGCTCGCGGGCCAGGCCCTTGCCACCCACTATCGCTGCCACTAGTACCAGTGCAGGTATACAACTGATCGCAAACGCGCTGAGTAGGTGCCCGCCACGCTTGATGATCCCCAGACCAATCCCAATGATCACCAAAGGCACACATGCGATACCTATGGCAAGACGGGTATGCAGCTCCGCCCTGATCTGCGCATACAGCAGGCGTAGAGATCGGTCCAGTGTCTGCAGTTGATCTAAGAAATAGGGGCTTGGATTGGATAGACCAGGCTTGGTCTTTGAGGATGTTATGCCTGCCAGGCTTGAGGGAGGACCGATGATCTGTAGGGTGGGGCCTGGGACCTCAAGCGGCGGTAACTGAGGTCCTGTGATGGGGCCAGTCCCATCCACAGCTCTCGCATCGTCCAGTTCCAGGACCAAGACAGGGGCCTGGCCATCGTAGCGGATGGACAACCTTGCCCATCGGGCAAGCCATCTGGTGGATGTATCAGGTCCCTGGTAGGGTCTTATGGCAAGTTCAACTGGTCCAGCGATCTCGATCCTCCCCTTCCCGACTGTGGCTTGGCCTGCCTTCAATTCACAACCTAGGCCTGGGCCGGTGAGTCTGTAGGCAAGGCCTGACTGGGAGGCCTGCTGGATCTGGCCACCAAGGATCTCCACAATGGCCTGCAGCCAGAGGTCTGTTGCCTGAGCCTGGATGGGCCTGTAGAGCAGTGGGTTGGCCCTTATCTGATTTATCTGGCCTACATCCTTGAATACGATCTTGTCTGTGAGCAATGGCTCCATTATCGCGGCTGCGGAGATCGCAGAGGCCTGCAATTGTGTACCTGCCGTTAGATCCCACTGGAACGGTCTGGAAGAGACGATCCTGATCTTGTTCAATTGACCGGCCCGTTCAAAGAAGACCTGTGCAAGGTCTGCCCCAAGGACCTGCTCGATCCTGTCTTGTCCTTCCTGCAGGATCACCACGCCGTAAAGCGTGCCGGTCTTTGGGTCTGCGTGGTCTGCATATATCGTGTAGGCACCTGAAGGCCCAAATCGGTAGTAGCCAAACCTCTCCAGGTGCCTGAAGACGATGCGTCTTAGATCGGCGTTGATGGCCCTCTCGGCCATCTGGACGAAGTAGGGCATTATATGAAGGGCCATCAATAGGGTGCAGATACCCGTAATGCATGCCAATAGAAGACCTGGATAGGTAATCTCCATAGGACTGATGCCGCTGGCCCTGCAGGCATCGTACTCGTTGTCTGTGGCGAATCGGCCGTAGGTCAGTGCGGCTGCAAACAAGGCCGCAACAGGCAGGACCAGCGTTACGGTCACAGGCATCATGTAGGCCACGAGCCTAACTGCCTGGCTGGGGCCAACCCCAAACCTCTGTATGGGCCTGACCAGGCTGCCCAGGGTCAGGATCATGGCAAGGGCCATCGTGGTAATGCCGAAGACCTTCAGTAGGTCCCGCAAGATGTACCATTGGATAGTCTTGCTCATCAGCCGAGCCCCGTATTGGCGGATCCCCTATTGACAATCATCGGGCATAGTATATAGTGAATATTGCTTACAAGCACCCGCGATCTTCCCAGACCACCACTCGTTGTCAAACAGACCATGTCTAATGGAACCATCAAGGAGGATGCTATGAGTACAAGACTACTATTCAGCGTGTTAGCTTTGTTGTGCATTGCAGGGCCGGGGTGGGCATACCAGCCATATCAGATAGGTCTTGTCCAGGTGCCGATTGGGTATTGTGGGACCGCTGGTGCCCTTTCTACTGGCACTGTCGCGACGATCAATCAATCCAGTAGCGTGGCGATGGTCAGTAGCTACCAGGTCTTGGTTGGCTCAGGAGGACCTGCGGCGATCTATACCCAATCGACTATGTCCTGCCAGTTGGGTGTACCAGGGGGTGCGTGTCTCCAGATCTTCTATCTATTGAGCTTGATAGTCGGAGATCGGCAGATAGTGGTCCATATCCCCTAGATTATGATCATAGAGGGCTTGATCGGGGCTGCTGGACGGTTTATACTAATAATAAGTTATGCCTTACCAAAAGAGGTATGGGGCCAGCAGGATCACGGCATGGCTGGTTCAGGCCTTGGGTAGGGCCCGTCCAGGTCGGTGTCTTCGACCTCCGTGAAAGCTATCTGGTGCGCTGTGCGTTGAGATAGGTGGCTTACCCGGTGGTGTAACGGTAGCACAGGAGATTTTGGTTCTCCTTGTCCAGGTTCGAATCCTGGCCGGGTAGTGGTTTGGTGCTCTTGGTGATTTGGATAGGTGCTGAATGGATCTTGATGATGAACTTAGGGTGTTTTCAGGAAACAGCAATCCTGAGCTTACCAAGGCCATATGTGACTACCTGCACATACACCTTGGTAGGGCAAGGATTGGGCGGTTCCCGGACGGGGAGAAGATCGTCAGGGTAGATGACGACGTCCGGGGGCGGGACTGTTTTGTAGTCCAGTCTACCTGTAGGCCTGTAGACGAGCACCTAATGGAGCTGCTGATATTCCTGGATTGTCTCCGCAGGGCCAGTGCCAGGCGTGTGACTGCGGTGATCCCCTACTTCGGATATGCCAGGCAGGATCGAAAGGATGAGGGCAGGGTGCCCATAACTGCAAAGCTGGTCGCCAACCTCTTGGCTACTGCAGGCGCTGATAGGATACTGGCAGTCGACCTCCACGCGCAGCAGTTGCAGGGCTTCTTTGACATACCGGTAGATCATCTTACTGGCGAATTGATACTGGCCCGCTATTTTGAGGCCAAGCGGATACCGGATCTTAAGGTAGTGGCCCCTGATGTTGGGAACATCAAGACTGCATCGAGGTATGCAAACTTCCTTGGTGCGGATCTGGCGATCATCCATAAGAAGCGGCTTAGCGGTAAGGTGGTTGTGGCAGCAGACCTGATCGGACACGTAAGGGATCGGAATGTGCTGATGTGTGACGACATCATCTCCACTGGCAGCACGGTCTGCACTGCAGCAGAGCTGGTCAAGTCCGAGGGTGCCAGGTCCGTATACGTCGGGGCTACCCATGGCGTATTTGCCCCTGGGGCCCTTGAGGCCCTGGACAAGGCCCCCATAGATGAGGTGGTGGTGACCGATACCATACCTACCCAGGAGGCGACCAGGCAGGTAAAGAAGATCAAGGTGCTCAGTGCTGCTGCCATGCTAGGAGAGGCGATCAGGCGGATACACATGAATGAATCGGTAAGTATCATGTTCCAGCAACTAACAGAAAGGGGCAAGGCCCCCAAGAAGACGATACCTATTGGACCTAGTAGTATATGAGGCGGACATGGAGAAGACTGCAAGATTAGAGGCACACAAGAGGCAGATGCTTGGGACTAGACGCGCACGCAGGTTGCGTCGTGCAGGCCTGGTGCCTGGGATAGTGTATGGCCATGAGGCCGAGCCAGTGCCAGTGACGGTCAGCGGATATGATCTAGCCGTCCTGATTCAACACGGTCATCGTTTGTTGCATCTGCAGCTAGATGGCGAAGAACAGCAGGTCTTGATCAAGGACCTCCAATACGATCACCTGGCCAGGTCGATCATACACGTGGACATGGTCAGGGTCGCACTCAGCGACGTGGTGAGCGTAGAGGTACCCATAATAATCAAGGGCGTTGCAAAGGGTACCCACGAGGGTGGGATCCTGGAGGTGCATGCAGACAAGATAGAGATCGAGTGCCCTGTCACTGCCATCCCAGAGGCCATCGAGGTATGGGTTGACGGGCTGGGTGTGGGGGATGCAATCCATGCAGGCAAGGTCCAATTGCCTGCTGGTGCCAAGCTGGTAAGCTCCCCAGAGCTGCTGATCGTCACCTGTAGGATGGTAGCAGAGGCCAAGACGACCGAGCAGGTCCAGATGGAGACCCCTGCTGCCCCTGAGGTGATCAGAGAGGCCAAGAAGGCCGAATCGGACCAGCAGAAGGAGCAGGATTGACCGCTGAATGTGGATGGTGGTTGGTCTAGGTAATCCTGGTCGGGAATATGTAGGGACAAGGCATAACATGGGCTTTGAGGTGGTTGATGCCCTTGCTGAGTGTTGGAATGTCAGACTGGATCGTCGGCGATTCCATGCCAGGATTGGACAGTCAAATGTGGCAGGCAAGAACGTGATCCTCCTGAAGCCTTGTACTTATATGAATAACAGCGGACTTTCGGTCAGCCAGGCAGTGAACTTCTATCAGGTGGATCCCCAGCACCTGATGGTGGTGGTGGACGACATGGACCTCGAACCTGGCAGGATACGTATCAGGTCTGGTGGGTCGGCAGGCGGCCATCATGGCCTTGAGGATATCATCGCAAGGCTCGGGACCGACCAATTCTGCCGCTGCAGGATCGGTATAGGTTTCGACAGACGCATGGATGGGGCGACATATGTCTTGTCCAGGCCTACACCTGAGGAAAGACAGCTCCTTGATCAGGCTGTCGTACGGTCGTGCCAGGCCATTGAGTACTGGTTAGGGTATGGTCTTGAGAAGGCCATGACCTATTTCAATCGTAGTGATGGATAGTACTATTGTCCTTGGATGCCCAAGTGGGCAGGAGGTATTGGTCATTGGAAACGACAAAGCGGTTGTATGAGGCGATGTTCCTGGTTGATCCAGCATTGGTTGCATCTGATTGGGACGGTATCACTGGCCTGATACAAGGGATATTGAAGCGGGCTGGTGTGGAGATCGTCTGCCTACGCAAATGGGCAGAGAGGAAGCTGGCATACGAGATCCAGCACAAGTCCCGCGGCACCTACATCCAATGCTACTTTCGAGCAGAAGGCAGGAAGATCGCCGAGATTGAGCGTGATATCAGGCTCTCAGAGCGGATCATGCGGACACTGATACTGCTTGCAGAGGATAGGCCTGCGGAGGTGATTGAGCGGGATATGGCCACCCTGCCTCCAGAGATGCAGGAGGCCCTGCAGCCTGGGCCGCAGGTCGAAAGCATAGCACCGGAAGTGACTGAAGAGGTTGAAGAACAGGAGCTTGAGCCTATTGCTGAGGAACCACAGGAAGACGATGGCAGCCAGCAGGATAGCTGAGTTTCTGCCATAGAAGGGAGTTGCATATGGCCAGCCTCAATAAGGTACTGCTGATCGGTAATCTGACCCGCGACCCACAGTTGTCCTATACACCCAGTCAGACCCCTGTGGTGGACTTTGGCCTGGCAGTGAATCGTAGATGGACTGGTCAAGACGGGGTCCAGAAGGAGGACACATGCTTTGTTGATTGCAGGGCATTTGGTCGGCAGGCCGAGACGATCAGCAAGTATCTGACCAAAGGCAGGGCCGTATTCATCGAAGGTCGTTTGACATACGAGACCTGGACTGCCCAGGATGGATCTAAGAGGAGCAAGCACAGGGTTACTGTGGAGAGTTTTCAGTTTCTAGGTGGGCCTGGTGACCAGCAGCCTAAGGAGGCTGTTCAGACAGAGGAGCAGAAACTGCCTCCTGTAGACATGCCTCAGGTCCCACCGGATGACGATATACCGTTCTAGTAGATCATAGTGAGGGCACAATGGCAAAGGCATCTAGTAACAAGACTTCAAAATCTGCTCGGTCCAGTAAGCGTCGCTCAGGTCTAGCAGGGGCAAGAGAGCAGGTCCAATGTCGATTCTGTAGGGCCAAGGTCAAATACATTGACTATAAGGACGTGGAGACCTTACAGAAACTGCTGACAAACAGGGGCAAGATCTATTCCCGCAAGAGGAGTGGGAACTGCTCGAGCTGTCAGCGTAAGGTCAAGCGTGCGATCAAGTTGGCACGGTATATGGCACTGTTGCCCTATACGGCCTAGGTTTCTTGCTGGACATTGAGGATGGCTACTATGAAGGTATTACTGTGTGAAGATATCAAGAAGCTCGGCTTCGTAGGGGACGTAGTGGAGGTCAAGGCCGGCTATGCCAGGAATTACCTCTTTCCGCAGGGCCTGGCAAGGCCAGCCACGCCAGACAACATCAAGGCCATAGCAAAGGAAAAGGCCAGGCGCGCCGAGATCAGGATACAGCAGAGGAGGCGACTCGAACAGGCTGCAAAGGCGGTGGCTAATGCTGAGGCAGTCCTGGCTGCAAAGGCCAATGAGCAGGGGGTGTTGTTTGGCTCCATCACTGCACAAGACATCGCGGCCAACCTCAGGGAACAAGGCTTTGAGGTGGCCGATGAGGTCGTTTATCTGCCTACGCATATCAAGCATATAGGCAAGCATACTGTAGAGTTGCGGTTTGCTGACGACCTGAAGGTGAACGTGTTGGTAGTGGTCGTGCCTGAGGGCGAGCAGCAGACTCAGTCCGGCCAGGCCGAGCAGGCCACCCAATAGGCCAGCGGCTTTGTTTGACGAACCCCGCACAGGCAGATAGAATCCTGCTGGTCAATCGCAGGACTGTTACTGCATGTAAGGATGGGTATGGAGGCCGGCTAATGCTGGCCTGTGGGCATATGGATATGTCTGCGGACAAGAAGACCACCAGGGCGATCAGCCGTTCCTCGGCCAGTGCAAGGCCGACCGAGCAATTGGCCTTAACAAAGTCTATGCCGGAGTCTGTGGCTGCTGAGGCCGCGGTGTTGGGTTCGATGCTCATCGACCCGGCCTGTATAGGCCAGGTCATTGAGGTACTCAACAGGGATTGTTTCTACAGGCCAGAGCACCAGATCATCTTCGATGCCTTGGTAGACCTATATCAGCGACACAAGGCCGAGGCCATAGATGGGGTCTTGCTCCGCGATGAATTGGAAAGACGAGGCCAGATGGAGGCGGTCGGCGGGGTCGAATACCTGGCCAAGGTGGTGGATTCGGTCCCTTCATCGGCCAATGTGATGTACTATGCAGGGATCGTACACGACAAGGCCCTTCTGAGGGAACTTATCGCCGTCTCTGCCCAGACCATGCAGCAGGCATATGAGCAGTCCTCCGATGTGGCAGAGATCCTGGACCTGGCTACGCAGAGATTGTTTGCAGTCTCAGAAAAGAAGGTATCAAGTACTGCCGCCAGCCTCAAGGACCTGGTGACCGCTGTGTATGAGCTGATCGAGAAGAGGGAAGGTACCCATGTCACGGGCCTGCCAACCGGCTTCCACCAACTAGATGACATGACATGTGGACTGCAGCCCGGTGAGATGGTGGTGATTGCAGGCAGGCCAAGTATGGGCAAGACGGCCTTGGCCCTCAACATTGCTGAGCACCTTGGTGTAGTGGAAAAGAGGCCCATCGCCATCTTCTCGCTGGAGATGAGCAAACAGGTCCTTGCTGAGAGGTTCCTTTGTAGTGTCAGTGGGGTCGACGGGCAATTGGTGCGAAAGGGTATATTGAGCACCGAGCACTACCGCCGTCTGGTTGAGGCCTGTGGCGTGTTGGCAGAGGCCCCTATCTTTATAGATGATGCCTCCTCCCTTACCCCTCTGGAGTTGCGGGCAAAGGCAAGGAGGCTAAGGAACCTATACGGCATCCAGTGTGTGATGGTGGACTACCTGCAGTTGATGCATTTGGGGCAGCCAAACGTAGAGTCTAGGCAACAGGAGATCTCTACCATCTCCAGATATCTTAAAGGATTGGCACGGGAGCTGAACATACCTGTAGTAGTTCTCAGCCAGCTCAATCGTGCTCCAGAGGGCAGGGAAGGCCATAGGCCCAGGATGAGTGACCTGCGTGAAAGTGGGAGCATAGAGCAGGATGCAGACCTGATCATCCTTCTTCACAGAGAGGATTATTACCGCAAGGGGGAGCCTGATTATGAACAGACCAATACCGCCGAGCTGATCATAGCCAAGCAGAGGAATGGACCTACCGGCACGGTCAAGTTGATATTCCGCGAGCAATGCACAAGGTTCGAGAATCTTGCCTTTGTGTCAGATTCGACTGAGGAATACTGAGGGCACACGATGCTCGCATCAGGCAATCTCGGTAGGCCAGGTCGCTATATGGCGGTGTGGTTTTTCGTTTGCTTGCTGGCATTGGTTGGATGTGTTAATAAGGCTTCTTGCCAGGTCCCAGACAGCAATACTGCCTTTCCATTAGGTCGGTCCTTTGGTGTAATCATCCGTTCGATAGAGTTTGTCGGCAACAAACATTTCAGTGATGAGCGCCTACACAAGAGGATCGGGATCGAGTTAGGCGAGCGCTACGATCCATTCTTAGCAGAGACTGGCCGCAGGACGATTATCGACGTATATCAGAAGGTTGGATATGCCTTTGTGGAGGTGGCCCTTGATTCGGATAAGGCGAAAGAAGGCCGGCTAGTATACAAGATAAACGAAGGTCCCAGGGTCAAGATAAAGCGGATCAAGTTTATTGGGAATAAGACCTTTAGTGGTTCGACCTTAGCTAACCTCCTGAAGACCAAACAGAGCTCTTGGTTGATAATCCCTGGCTACTACAGTGAGCAGACCCTCAATGAGGATCTGGATGCGCTTCGGGGCTTTTATTATAAACACGGATACTTGGGCTATGAGGTCTCTGTAGAAAGGCAATTCTCGCCAGATCGTACCGAAGTGACGGTGATCTTTAGGATCTCGGAGGGAAGGCCCTATCAGATTAGGGAGATACTGGTGAGTGGTAACAGGGCCTTTCCCGACGACCAGATCAAGAAGATGCTCCGCATAGGACCCGGCCAGGTCTACAAGAAGGATAAGGTCACATTGGGTGTCAGAAGCATATTGGACCTCCATCGGGAAAAGGGCTTCATAGATGCAGAGGTCGCACATCTGCCCAGGTTCAGCCCCGATGTGAATGACAACCATGTCACCTTGGAGATCCAGATCAACGAAGGTAGACAGTTTAGGATAGGTCGGATCGAGATATCTGGGAATGATACCACCCAGGATAAGACCATCCGGAGGGTCCTGGATGAATATGGCTTTGTGCCAGGCCAGCCCTACAATGCCAAGATAGCCCCCCAGCAGGGTCAAGGTCTATTGGAAAAGTATGTCCAGATGGCGATCATGGCAGACCAGGTCTTGATAAGGCCTGAGCCTGCTGCAGAGGGCGAACCGAACCGCAGGGATGCGAGGGTAGACGTCACTGAAGGCCTTACCGGCATGATCATGCCGGGTGTCGGCGTCAGTAGCGACCACGGTATCATCGGCCAGTTGATCTATAGGCAGAAGAATTTCGACATCACCAACTGGCCACAAAGCTGGTCGGATTTCTTTGCCATGAAGGCCTTTAGAGGTGGAGGCCAGACCCTGGAGCTTTCGCTTCAGCCGGGCACGGTGGTAAGCTATTACAGCTTAGAGTTCTCCGAGCCATATTTGATGGATAGACCCATTGGTCTAGATCTTCTAGGCAGCAAGTACAAGAGATTCTTGGAAAGCTACGATGAGGACCGGACCAGGGCCTTGGTGGAGCTTGAACAGAGGTTGCCGGATGGGTGGAGGCGGATCGGTGGCGTGCGGGCGGAGGCCGTTGGCGTGGTGAATCTCGACTATGATGCCCCACAACAGATCAGGGATGTGGCTGGCACCAATACCATATATGGAATCAGGGGTGGGTTAGGGTTGACAAGGGTTGATGACATATATCAACCGCATACAGGATTTAGGGTTTCCGGATCCTATGAACAGGTATTTGGGGATTTTGATTTTGGGGTCGTGACCGCAAGTGCCTCCAAATACATCACCATCTACGAGGACCCGCTAGGCAGAAAGACGGTCTTAGCTGTAAGTATGCGGGCAGGCACGATAGTAGGTTCTGCCCCTCCCTTTGAACGGTTCTATGTGGGAGGCATGGGCAGGTATGCAGTGCGGGGATTTGACTACCGCGGCATAAGTCCAAGGGGCCTTCAGGTATTTGACAGCAATGATCCCAACCTGGTACCTAGATATGTGGATCCTATTGGAAGCAAGTATGCGGTGGTTGGAAATCTGGAGCTAATAATCCCATTGGTAGGGGACAACCTGTCCTTCTTGGCCTTTACAGATGCAGGCACCATTGAGGATGGGCATTGGAGGCTGTCTGTTGGCGCAGGGATCCAGATACAGGTCCCGCAGTTCTTCGGCAGTAATGTGCCCATAAGATTCGAGTATGGTGTCCCGCTTGTATATCATGATCTGGACGAGACCAGAAGGTTCAGCTTCACGATGGGCGGGATGTTTAGATAGTGAAAGAAAGGTTCGTTGGTCTTGTGGTGGAAGGATAGAGTATGAAGGGCTTTACAGTGTTTGTAATCGCTGGGATGATCGTCTTGTCAGCCGCATCTTTCATGCACAGGGGGGCTGCAGAGTTGCAGGTACCTGAACAGGTCCCCAGGATCGGGGTGGTCAGTATGATGAGACTGCTTCGTGATTCTCAAAGGGCCAGCCAGCGCCAAAGGCAGTTTGAGGCAGAGCAAGAGCAGATCACTGGCGAATTGACCAGACTCAACCAAGAACTGGAGTCTGACCAGGCCAAGCTAAAGGCATTCAAGCAGGGAAGCCCAGAGTACATGGACCTGTATAAGGCCATGGTAGAAAAGCAGGCCAAGCTCCAAGCACTGCAGGAATATCACCGGCAGGCCAGTGCTGCCAAGGAGCGGCAGTGGACCGAGCAGTTGTACAAGGAGATCCTCCAGGCCGTTACACAAGTGGCCCAGCAGAAGGGGCTTTCCTTGGTCCTGGAGTGGACCGAGCCCGAGTTTCCGATACCCCCGGAGCGGTTTGTTGCTACCATAAATACACAGAAGGTACTATATGCCAAGGGTTGTGTAGACATCACTGCTGATGTAATGGCGATTATTGATCAGAAGTAGTTGGCCTAGTCGATGGTTGAGATCACACTCCAAGAGCTTGCCGCCAGGCTTGATGCAAGGCTGATGCCGGCCGATGCCCACGGAATCGTTAGGGCGATCAGACCCCTGGACGCAGCAGGGCCTGATTGCCTCAGCTTTGCCACAACCGATCGACATCATATGGCTGCAAAGACCTGTGGGGCAGCAGTGATACTGGTGGCCCAGCCCATACCAGGTCTGGACAAGCCGCAGTTGATAGCTGCCGATGTGGATGTGGCACTGATAAAGGCATTGAGACTGTTTGCGCCGCCATTGGCCCCAGCGCCTGAGGGGGTGCATCCGACTGCCTTGATCGGCCGGGCTGTAGAGCTGGGCCAACATGTATCCATCGGGCCCTATGTGGTCATAGAGGATGGGGTCAAGATAGGCAGCCATTCCATCATAGGTGCGGGCTGTAAGATCGGCCAGGCCAGCCAGATCGGCAGTTATACGCATCTGCACCAGAATGTGGTGGTCTATCATGGCTGCAAGATCGGCGATCATGTGGTCATCCAGGCCAACAGTACCATCGGTTCTATAGGCTTTGGCTATGTGGTCATAGACGGCAGGCCGGAGTTGGTCCCACACAATGGTGGTGTGGTCATAGAGGACTATGCGGAGATAGGGGCCAATTGCTGCATTGACAGGGCAAAGTTCACCAATACGATCATTGGGGCAGGTACGAAGCTGGATAATCTGGTGCAGATAGGGCATAATGTGGTTATTGGAAAATGTTGCCTGATTTCTGCCCAGGTTGGGATTGCCGGTAGTTGTAGGATCGGGGATGGTGTGGTCCTTGCTGGGCAGGTGGGGATAGCCGACAACCTCACGATCGGCGATCGAGCCATGATCGGTGCGCAGGCAGGTGTGATGTCGGACGTGCCGGCTGGGTCCAAGAAGGCGTGGACCCCAGCCCTGGATCAGGTGCAGGCACTGCGTGTAGTAGGGGAAATACTGCGTCTTCCAAAGCTGGCCTCCAAGGTAAAGGAACTGGCCAGGAGGTTAGAAAGGCTTGAGGCTTCAAAAGACCATTCGTGAACAGGCCCAGTTGGAGGGCAGGGGGCTGTTTAGTGGACAGCATGCCACCGTGAGGTTCAGGCCTGCTGAAGAGGATAGAGGGATCGTCTTTGTCAGGACCGACCTGCCCGAGCCTGTTCAGATCAAGGCCATAGCCCCGAACCTGGCTGAGGGTCCCCGCAGGACCTGCCTCAAGAAGGGCCACGTGTATATTGAGACGGTTGAACACTGTCTAGCCGCCATTGGGGGGCTGCAGATAGACAACCTCATCATAGAGGTTGATAGCCCAGAGATGCCAGGGCCTGATGCCAGTGCTGCCGAGTATCTGCGGGTATTGAAGGACTGCGGCGTCTTGGAGCAGCAGGCCGTTCAGAGGGAACTGGTACTTACAGAGCCGGTGGTCGTCTCCAATGAAGATGCCTCCATATATGCCCTTCCACCTGAGTCCAGCCAGCCTGGTCTGACGATCTCATTTGACCTGGATTATGCAGGCCATACAGGTATCGGGCGGCAGACCTATGGTTGCACCATCACCCCTGAGACATTTGAGTTACACCTGGCCCCTGCCAGGACATTCGTGCTTGAGGCAGAGGCCAGGCAATTTCAGTCACGTGGTATAGGCATGCATCTTGGCCCAAAGGACTTGTTGGTGATAGATTCCGACGGACCGATCCGCAACTCATACAGGTTCCCAAACGAGTGTGTCAGGCACAAGATAGTGGACCTAGTCGGTGACCTGGTCTTGGTTGGCAGGCCTGTATCTGCCAGGATCGTTGCGCATAGAAGCGGTCATGCATTGAACCAGCAGCTTGTCCGCAAGCTGTACGAGATGGCGATAAGGCAGGATCGGATAGCAAAGGAGGGAACGGATGCTGTCTTGGACATAAGGCGGATCCAGAAGATATTGCCACATAGGTATCCATTTTTGCTTGTGGACAAGATCATAGAGATAGAGGGTGATACGCGGATAAAGGGCATAAAGAACGTTACCTTCAATGAATTATTCTTCCAAGGTCACTTCCCAGGTACCCCCATCATGCCAGGCGTATTGATCTTGGAGGCCTTGGCCCAGGTCTCAGGTCTTTTGTTTGCCCAGAGGCTAGAGCACACAGGTAAACTGGCATTGCTGTTAAGCATGGATGGCGTGAAGTTTCGCAAGCCTGTAGTACCTGGTGATCAGCTTATCCTATGTGCAGAGACCGTAAGGCTCAGGAGAAGGACTGCCCACTGTAGGTGTACTGCATGGGTCAGGGATGCCTTGGCTGCCGAGGCAGAGATCAAGTTCATGCTTATCGATGAATTGGATGCAAGGCAGGCTGAAGGCCTGGCCAGCGACACGACCCAGCAATAACTTGCCCGATTATGGAGGCGTATGTCAAGTATACATCCAACCGCTGTCATAGATAAAGAGGCGATCATAGATCCCCAGGCCCAGATAGGGCCTTATTGTATTGTAGGCAGGGCCGCTCAGATAGGGGCGGGCACGGTCCTGAGGTCTCACGTGGTCATCGGCGACGAGGTGATAATCGGTAAAGATAATGTTTTTTATCCCTATTGTGTAATCGGTTCTAGGCCGCAGATCCTAGGTTTCAAGGAACAGGTGACGGTCGGCTCTGTGGTGATTGGGGATGGGAATACATTTAGGGAATACGTTACCATTCATAGGAGTAAATACTCTGGCTGCTCTACCAAGATAGGCAATCACAACCTGCTGATGGTCGGTGCCCATGTTGGTCACGACTGTGTACTGGAGGATCATATCGTGATGACCAACTATGTCCAGGTAGCTGGTCATTGCCATATAGAGACCGGGGCGTGGCTCAGTGGGCTAGTAGGCATCCATCAATTCGTGACCATCGGAAGGTGGGCTTACGCAGCAGGCATGACCTCTATTACAAGGGATGTGCCGCCATTCGTTGTGGTTTCTGGGAGCTATCCTACGAAGGTACGTGGCGTGAATGTCCGCGGCCTTATTAGGGCCGGCCTTAACCGTGAGCAACAGAAAAGGATAATCGCGGCCTTTAAGGAGTTATATAGGAAGGGTGGCCCCCTATTGACCAAGGCCCAGGAACTGGCCCAACAGGATGGACTAGATGAGAATGTCCGTGCCATGGTTGAGGCCATCCACAGGAGTAGCCAGCATCGCTACGGCAGGTTTCTAGAGTGCACTAGGAATGCACGGTCCTGACATATCGGCATCGTGCCAGTCTGGCAGACCGTACCTACGCACCGCGGTTGTGGGCGCAGGCCGTATGGGGGCCATCCATGCCAAGGCATACAGTCAATTGGCATCCAGTAGGCTGGTTGCGATCGTAGATATAGATCTGCAAAAGGCAGCGGAGTTGGCAAAGACATATGGTTGTCAAGCCTTTGGCGATTGCAAGCAGATATTGGATCAGGTAGATGCTGTCACCATTGCCACCCCAACGCCCACGCACCTGGAGCTAGCCAGTATGTTCATCACCAGGGAGATTCCTGTGCTGATCGAAAAGCCCATCGCTGCTGATATCAGGCAGGCCCGCAGGATAGTCGAGCTTTCCGAGAGGTATCAGACCTTGGTGGCAGTAGGGCATTCAGAGAGATATAACCCTGCTGTTTTGGCCATGCGACCCCATCTGGCAAG
Source organism: Sedimentisphaerales bacterium (assembly GCA_029907605.1). Classification (GTDB taxonomy): domain Bacteria; phylum Planctomycetota; class Phycisphaerae; order Sedimentisphaerales; family Anaerobacaceae; genus DTPU01. The sequence continues at coordinate 12,800 of JARYLO010000003.1, read as the reverse complement.
ACCCAGGTTCATAGAGGCAATAAGGGTAAGCCCATTTCCGTTTCGCTCAACAGAGGTTAGTGTCGTCCTGGATGTGATGATCCACGATATTGACCTGGTCCTATCCATGGTCTGCAGCCCCCTCAAACAGGTACAGGCAGTTGGTGTTGGCGTGGTCACAGACAACCAGGACCTTTGTAGTGCCAGGATGGCCTTTGCGAATGGTTGTGTGGCCAATCTTACGGCCTCCAGGTTGGCACTAAAAAAGGAACGACGGATACGTGTGTTCACTGACGATGTCTATATGAGCGTGGATTGCCTGGCTCGAAAGGGCACCTTGATCCGCCTCAGACAAAAGGCCGGTCAAATCGACCAGCTTAGACAGGGGATCTTGGAAGGCAAGATCCAGGATAATCTAGACTGGGCCAATCTTGTCCAGTTAGAACGACTCCAGATAGGGGATGGTGAGCCAGTTGTCCTAGAGCAACAGGCATTTCTGGATGCAGTGGCCCGTCGACCTGGTCTTCCTATCGTAACGGCCCAGGAGGGACTTGCAGCCTTACGGTGCGCTAAGAGGATCATCGACCAAGTAGCCAGGCATCGCTGGTCCTAGGCTGGCTATTGGGCTGGAAGCCTTATTCACCACTGGCATCTGCATGTCCAAATGGGATTACCTGCGGTATCTGTTCCCTTGCCATGCTCAACTGTACCATATTATTGAGCTTGAACTGGGCAAGCACTGGTGTCCAGCCGTCTGGTACAAAGAATCCAAAGTCGATGTATCTTACCGAGTCCTCCCTGCCAAAGTCCTTTTCCTCCAATCTGATCGATTCTGCCAGGCCCTTCAGTGCGATCTGTCTGGGGCCTACCATCAAACCGATTGGATAAATGGCCCTGCCTTTGCCTGAGAAGGGATTGCCGTTGCTAGAGGCCTTGCATATCAGCCTTACCTGCCCCAACAAGAATGGACTTATATCCTTTAGTGCACCGCGCTTGAAACCTATCCTGGCCAGCATGAATGTGTGGCCTGGCATGGTGGTCAGCCTTGATCCTTGCGTATCGGTGATATCTGTTGGCCCCTGCCAGACCCCTGGCCTTCCAGCCTCTATGGCAGGACCTTCTGTGCGTCTGGTGACCTTGTGTGCGGTGCCCAGTCTGTTGAGATACAGTTGATCAAGGAACCCAGCCCTGACCAGCGAAAAACTCTGTGGGTTGCCTATTGCTGCAAGGCTTCCCCTGCTGGCAAGACCAAACCACCCACACAGGAAGCCATCCGGATTGAGCAGCCCCCTTTTTGGCCTGCTGGCATCAGGCCTTACACTGTCGAACCTTGGGTATGGATAGCCAGGCGGCAATGGGGCCAATGCCAACCCTATCAATACCACACCACTGATTATGTAGCCGATGATTGCCCCCAAGATAGGTCTGGCCACCTGCTCGATGGGCTTGCCTAGATCTATTGGTTCCTTCAGGATCTGCGATATGGCTGTCTGGAGGATGGCAAAGGATAGGACAAAGACCAGTACAAAGCATAGCAGGTCAGCCCATTCTGCTAACATACCAAGGTAGGTCCCGACCAGCCTTGCAAGTGGCTCGGATAGTCCCAGGGCAGCAAATCCACAACTGATCACGGCTATCAGTGTTGCGGCTGCCTTTGCAGTATTCCCTTTGAAATACTGAATGGCTGCAGACCCAGCAATGATCAACAATACCGCTAACAAGGCCATGGCAATGTGCATCTCCTAAGCATTTGGTGCTGCCCCATTTCTGGATTGACCTGTACCCTTTGCCTGCTCCTTTTGCGTCTGCCCGAGTACTCGCACGAGTTCCTGGATGGCCGTCAGGCCCTGTAAGACCTTCCGCAGGCCCTGTTCTTGGATGCTCAAGAAACCAGACTTGCGGATTACTGAACCCATCTCCGAAAGGCTCTTGCATCTGTAGAGTGACTGCCTGAGTTCATCGTTGCAGAAGATGATCTCGAAGAGGCCTGTCCTTCCAACAAACCCTGTACCCTGGCACTGGGGACAGGTGCTCTCCCTGCCCTTCTTGTCATAGATCACACCGCTAGCCTTGTACAAGGCCTTTATCTTGTCTGCAGGGAGGTTGAACCTCTTGAGTATCTCAGGATTGGGTGTATATGCCTGCTTGCAGTTCTCACATAGCTTCCTGACTAGCCTCTGACATGTCACCCCCACCAGATCCGCCAAGGCAGCCTTGCGATCCCCGACTAGTTTGAGCCAGATCCCAAGTGCATTTAGCGCGCTATCTGCCTTCAGGACCACATAGAGCATCTTGCCCTCCCTGGCAGCGCGGCATATAACCTTTGCCGTCTGCTGGTCCTTGCATTCAGCCACACCTATTATGTCTGCCCCAAGCCTGATCATCGACTCGAGTTTGTCCGCGTAGGACTGCGTGGCCGTATCTGATAGGCTGTAAAGCTCCTGTGTAACACTGGGCAACTTCTCCGATATCTCCGTCTCGAGTGTCTGGACGCTATTGATGTATGCGTCATGTTCCCTCAAGAATGCATAGAAGGTAGTCGTGACACCACTTTTTTGTGGGCCTGAGATAATAAATATGCCTTGTTTCCTCTTACCTATGTCCTGCAGGGCAGCCGCCTGGTCGTTTGCTAGACCAATTTCGGATAGACGCATCCCTGCATCCTTGAAGATCCTGCGGATCTGCATCTGTTCGGCAGTCACTGAGCCAGCGGTCTTTACCTCCCATTCTATCGAGTCCTTGCCCTTCCAGATCCTGAAGATCCCCTGTTGTGGTTTGCGCCTCTCATTCAGGTCTACGTCTGCAAGCAGCTTTACAAATCTGAGCAGGTAGGCCATCTGCTCCCTTGGCATCTCAGGTTCCTTTGTGGCAAGGCCATCAATCTCGTAGATGACGGTCTGGCCATTGGCAGCAAGGCGGAAGGTTATGGAGGCAACACGCCTCCTGAGGGCCTCAGAGATCACATCGTAGGCCACCTTATATCCATAGAAGTCAGGGGTCTTTGGTTGAGGTGTAGGAACAGGATTATTGTTCTTTGTCACAAAGACAAATTCGCTTGATAACTCCGCCTGTGCGGCCTTCTTGCTCAAGAGCCTCTTTATGTGATCTACGGTCAGGAGCTTGTCAAAGGGCATTGCATGCCTATTATGTTCCCGTATATATGCAATGGCCACAGTACCGATGGCCACGATGTAGAACAATAGACCTAGGATGTAGATCGGTATGATCCACCATATTATCGTACCGAACACCAGACATGCCAAGACAGCGGCGGTCCATCGGAGCACATCTGCACCTATCGCCTTTGCGTCCCTGTGTATCCAGGCCAGCAGGGGCAATGTTCCCATGAATACTGCCCAAAAGATCGCCAGTTTTACAATAGATATATAGTTACCAAACTCTGTCACCATCACCTACTCTTTGGTCATGTCTAGATAGCCAGATTGCCTATCAGAGGATTCCTTCGGCCACTGTCCTGATCCCCTTGAGGGCCATCTTCAGTTCGTCCTGGTTTGGTGCGTGTTTGTAGGCCTCCTTAGGATCTATAATCCCGCTCTTGACCAGTTCGCACAGGTTGTCAGTGAGGTCCTGCATGCCTTCCCTTTGGCAGGCCCTTATTACACTGGGCAGGTCTGCCTCCCGACCTTCCGATATGAGCTTTCTGACCGTAGGATTTGACAATAGGACCTCCACAGCAGGTACCCGGCCTATGCCCTCCTTTATGGACGGGATCAGTACCTGGCTAATGATGGCCTTTATGCTTATGGCAAGGGCCTGACGTACCAGGTCCCTTTCATTGGGTGGGAATAGGTCCAGGATGCGGTGTATGGCCTGCGAGGCATTCGCTGAATGGAGGGTTCCGAAGACCAGATGTCCTGTCTCTGCAGCCCTCATGCCGGCAGTGACGGTTTGCGCGTCCCGCATCTCACCTACAAGCACCACGTCTGGGTCCTGCCGCATCAGGTATGTCAGGGCCTCCTCATAGCTTGGTACGTCTATGCCGATCTCACGCTGTGATACAATGGCCTTGCTGTCCTTGTATAGATATTCGATAGGGTCCTCTATCGTGATGATATGGCATGCCCTGGTGCGTGCTATGTGATCCAACATGGCTGCTATAGTCGTGGTCTTACCAGAACCAGTAGGGCCAACCACGAGCACCAGCCCTTCCTGGCTCTCTGCTATCTTGGCTATGATGGGTGGCAGGTGCAATTGATCAAAGGATGGTATCGTGCTTACCACCCTTCTTGCAGCCAGGCTCAGGTGGCCCCTTTGGCGGAACACATTGACCCTAAACCTGTTCTCAGGATCATACTCATAGGCAAAGTCCAGGGTCCCATGTTCTGCAAGCCGCTGTTTCTGTTGGGACGTGAGGATCTCCAGGATCATCTGCTCTGCCTGCTCGCTGGTCAGGGGTTCACCTGAGGTGCTCTTTAATGTGCCCATGATCCTCAACTTTGGGGTCTGTCCAGCCTTGATGTGTAGGTCACTAGCCTGTGTCTTGATTGCCGCGCGGAAATATTTATTTATGGCAGGCTCGTGGCCAACCTTGCCTTGTGACCTGTCTGGTTGTTCTGTGGTCATGCAATACCTCCATAAAGGCCCTCGCCGCCGTGTCAGATACCTTCAGAACGCCGCAAAACCACGTTTCGACAGATATAATTTTACGGTCTGGTCCTATATTGTCAATGGCCCCGCCTGTCGACTGGATCATGAGGATGGGCCTTGCAAAGACTAAGACCACTAGATAGGCTATTGTGCCATCGTGACAAACCTTTAGGCAGGCGTTGGAAAGGATATGACTATGCCCGACGGTGCCAAGATCAAGGAGCTCTGTGATCAACTGATGTTCCGCCGTATCTTCAAGACCTTCCGTATGGCCATACATCCCAGGAAGATGACCTTGGCCTTCTTGGCCGTGCTTGCGATAGGCCTGATCGGATGGCTGATGGACCTTTCTGGATTGCAGGTGGATCGATGGCCTGATACACTCCTTGTTCCGGATACTGGCAAAGAGGTAGGTATGTTCCGGCAGCTTTATGGGATCATAGCCAGCCAGGTCCATGTGGGCTTCTTTGCCTTAGCTAAGCTGGATATACCTGCCTTTATACGCTCGGTTATCAGCAGCTTGGAGGCCCTAGGTTGTGCGTTCAATACACATCCGCTATGGAGCAGTATATTCTTTGCCTTGATGCTGGTCGTGCTGTCCCTGGCTGGTGGTGGCATATGTAGGCTGGCGGCCTTGCAGTTTGCTGAGGGCGAAAGGCCTGGTCTTATGGATTGCATAAGGTTTGCCTTTCGCAGGTTTTGGCACCTATTCCTTTCGCCTGTTGCACCACTTGCCCTTGTGATCCTGATAGGGGTCTTTGTCTTTGTGGGAGGCCTTTTTGGGAATATCAAGTACGTAGGCGAGATCCTGCTAGGCCTAGGCATGCCATTGGTACTATTGTTTGGGGCATTTATGGCCCTATTGATATTGGGTACATTGGCAGGCTTTGGCCTGTTCTTCCCTGCAGTGGCCTATGAGGATACAGACTGTTTCATAGCGGTCAACAACGGTTTTAGGTATGTATTCGTTAGGCCATGGCTGACAGGTTTTTATTACCTGCTTGCCGGCGTATATGGGATGGTCACCTATTACTTCGTCCGCATCGTTGCCTTTGGGATGCTTTGGACCTCCTACAAGTTCCTACAGTTAGGGGTATTTGGTGGTAATGCAAAGCTTCTGGATCTGTGGCCAGAGCCGACCTTTGTGAGCCTTGTTGGTCAGTTTCGGGCCGAGGATCTGCAGTCCTTACCTGCTACGATGATAGTCGGGCGTTTTCTGATCTATGTCTGTTGCCTGGCGGTATTGGGTCTGCTTGTGGCCTTCTGCCTGAGTTTTTATTTTACTGCCAATACCATCATATATGCCCTTCTCCGCAAGGCAGTAGATGGCACGGCCATAGAAAAGGTAGAACGCGAAAAGGCCCAGACCCCTACACCTTCAACCCCTCCGCAGCAGCCTGCGAATCAAGAGACTGGAACGACCCAAACCAGTCAAGGGACATAAACAGCTCATCGGCCGCTCCATAAAGCCATAGCTGGGCCTGGCCGATATCAAGGACGGCAGCTGATAGAGGCCCCAGAATGGCACTATGCCAACTCGCAGTGTTGGACAGGATATTTATGGGTATCTTGGCTCGGAGGAAGATCTATGAGCAAGCTAGTGGAGCCGGATGTACAGCATGTTATAAGACCTGCGGCCGATCTGGTAGGGGCGGCAACAGAGGCATTCAGGGTGGAGTTGTCCAACCAATTGGATTCTGGCGCCAAGCAGTTCACCGTTGATCTTTGCAATGTACAGAAGATAGATGCAATTGGCCTGGGCATGTTGGTGGCTGTTGCCAACAAGCTATCAGAGTCTGGTGGTAGGGTTATGATCTCAAATGCGTCGCCTGCTATTACACGCATGTTGAGGGTCATGCGATTGGACAGGATACTTGTGATAGATGACCAGGGGGGCAGCTCCAATGGATAACCAGGATCTTGAGATACTCCAGTCTTTTGTAGAGGAATCCCGTGAGCATCTGGCAGACATCGAGGCAGACCTGCTGGTTATCGAACAGCAGGGCCCGCAGGTAGAGGATGACCTGATCAACAAGGTCTTTAGGGCAGCCCACAGTATAAAGGGCGGGGCAGGTTTTCTTGGCCTAGACGTCATAAAGAACCTGGCACACAGCATAGAGACGGTCCTCGGGGCGATACGCAACCGGACCTTGATCCCCAACCCAGAGATCGTCAGCATACTATTGCGATGCTTTGACAAGCTCAAGGCCATGCTGGAGGATGTGTCTGAAAGCAACAACCAGGACATCAGCGAGTACCTTGCTGCCCTGGAGGGTATCGGTTCCGTTGCCAATCGGCCTTCCGAAGGCCAGACAGAGGGCCTGCTAGTAGATCTGGCCTGCCCGCCAGGGATGGTGGGATTCAGATTGCCAATGCCTGTATTGGAGCAGGCATTCTCACAATACAAGCATGTGTTGATCCTCAGATTAGACCTGATACAAGACCTCCACAATAAAGAGATCCTGCCCACCGAGTTCCTGGAGTTGTTAGAACGGAATGGCAAGATCATAGACATGAACTTCAGGGTAGACCCGATCGGTTCGAGTGATCAGCTCTGCCTCGAGCATCTGCCGGTATTGATACTTGTCGGGACTGATCTTGGGCCTGCGGTCTTGTGCGAGCACCTTGGCATTGCGACAAGCAGTGTCTTTGAGGTCAGACGTGATCTTACAGTGAAGGCCCCCGACCTGCCTAATGAGCCAACCCAGGCAGGTCAGGCATCCGGCACTGATGCAGCCGAGCAGCGGCCCAGCGAACTCCAGAAGGGGACTGCTATAGGGAGCGCCTGTCTAGGCCAGACCACATTGCGGGTCAATGTCAAGTTGTTGGATGACCTGATGAACCTGGCAGGTGAGCTGGTCTTGAGCCGCAATGAGCTGGTACAGGCGGCAGGGATAGCAAGACAGGATATGGTCAAGTCCGCTACGCAGAGGATAAGCCTGGTCACCAGCGAGCTGCAAGAGGCGATCATGCGGACCCGGATGCAGCCTATTGGGAACCTGTTTGGCAGGTTCCCACGTGTGGTCAGGGACCTGGCCAACCAGCTTGGCAAGAAGATAGACCTTTCCATAGAGGGCAGCGACGTAGAATTGGACAAGACGATCATAGAGGGATTGGCCGATCCTCTGACACACCTGGTCCGTAATGCCGTAGACCATGGCATTGAGTCACCTGCAGATCGGTTGGCTGCTGGTAAGGGTGAGGTAGGGAGGGTATGGCTAAAGGCTTATCATGAGGCAGGCCAGGTCAACATAGAGGTTGGCGACGATGGAAAGGGTATAGATCCTGATCGGGTGGCAAGGGCAGCGGTAGAAAAAGGGCTTGTTAGCCCCCAGCAGGTCCAGGCCATGTCCGACAAGGAGAAGATCTCATTGATCTTCCTTGCGGGTCTGTCTGCTGCAGAACGCGTCACCGATATCTCTGGTCGTGGTGTGGGCATGGACGTGGTCAAGACCAACCTGGAGAAGTTGGGCGGTCAGATAGAGGTTGATACAAGGCTCGGCGCGGGCACGACCACAAGGCTCAAACTCCCCCTAACATTGGCTATCATACCCAGCCTCATGGTATCCTGCCAGCAGAATCGGTATGCCCTGCCCATGGTCAATGTAGTAGAGCTGCTGCGGATCGTGCCTTCCAAGACCAAGAATCTCCAGGAGAAGGTCGGCGATGTAGTGGTCTTGAGGCTGAGGGACCAGTTGTTGCCTGTGATCAGCCTTTCCAAGATCCTGGGATACCAGCAGGAGGACCAGCAAGACAAGATCCTCAATATCGTGGTCGTATCTGCAGGTGCACTCCGCTATGGCCTTATAGTGGATCAGCTCCACGATTCCGAAGAGATCGTGGTCAAGCCACTGAATGGCCAGCTCAAGAAGGTAGGTGTCTATGCTGGTGCCACCATACTTGGTGATGGACAGGTGGCCCTGATCCTGGACGTGGTTGGGCTGGCCCAGATGGCAGGCCTGGATTACGAGCAGCTCGGGTCTAAGGCAGGTTCAGAGGCAAATGCTGCAATTAGTGCTACAGCGGCCTTGCAATCCCTGCTTGTCTTTAGCAGTGCCCAGCCAGAAAGGTTTGGGGTACCAATAAACCTAGTTGACAGGATAGAGCAGATAAAGGCCCATGAGGTCAAGTCCATAGGCGGCAAGAAGGTGATCCGGTACAGGGAGGGTATACTGCCTGTATACACCATAGACGAGGTCATCAAGGCAGGCCCACTTGCTCAGAAGGATGACCTATTGGTGGTGGTCTTCAATAGGGATGGGGCCAGATTCGGGCTGCTTGCCACAGGTCCTGTGGATACAGTTCAGCTCGATCAGACCATTGATACACAAACACTATATCAGCCCGGCCTGATTGGGTCGGTTGTCATAGGTGACAGTACTATACTGATCCTGGATGTCCAATACCTTGCGGATCTGCTGGCCCCGAAGGCAACTGGCACTGCCAGCACGGTCGATCCAAATGGCAGACCGACGATACTCTATGTGGAGGACTCTGAGTTCTTTCGCCAGACGGTCAAGGGCATGCTCCAACAGGCCGGCTATGATGTGGTAGACGCGGTTGACGGTCTGGATGCGATGAGGATCCTCGAGCAGTGCGGCCAAAACATAAGGCTAGTGCTGACGGACATAGAGATGCCCAACCTAGATGGTATTGGGCTTGCAAAACGGATCAAGGCAGACAGGCGATTCCAGCACATCCCTGTGATGGCATTGACCACCCTTGCTAGTGACCTTGACATGGAAAAGGGTAGGGCAGCAGGTCTGTGCCAATATCAGATCAAGCTGGACAAGGACAACCTGCTCGGCGCTGTTGGGCAGCTCGTTGGCAGGCCCTAGGGGCCAGATAAGCTTTGACTTGGCCTGCAAGGCCGGTTAGCCTTCATGGCCCTATGGATACAAGAAGGTGGTTGGCTGCAGGTCTGGGCCTTGGCTGGCTTCCCCTTGCCCCAGGTTCTTGGGGCTCATTGTTGCCGGCAGGGGTATTTGCGGCCATGGGCCTGGCAGGCTGCAAGGCGATGTTAATAGCAGGCGTGCAGGTCGTATTGGCCTTGTTGGGTGCAGTAGGATGTGTCTGGTTGTCACCTTATACCATCAGCCTGACTGGCTCACAAGACCCTGATGAGGTGGTACTGGATGAGGTGGCAGGCCAGGCGATCTGCCTATTGGGGGTGATGTTTTGCACAGGACCTGCAGCCAGGCTCGGTGTCAATCAGGTCCTTTTTGTTACGTGCCTTGGCTATCTGTGCTTTCGACTGTTTGACACCATCAAGCCCTGGCCCTGTAGGCCCCTGGAGAGGCTGCCAACAGGCTGGGGCATCCTGGCCGATGACCTGGTAGCTGGTCTTTATGCCCTGATATGCCTGGCCTTGGGTTATTGGATATGGTATTGAAACAGTGGGTACCTGGCTTGCGACATTGATCTTGGCGGTTACGGAAGGGATCACCGAATTCCTGCCTGTCTCCTCAACAGGCCACCTGTTGCTGCTACAACACCTCTTTGGTGCCCAGGCCAACCTGGTGCAGAGGTCCGACCTTTTCAATACGGTCATACAGACTGGTGCGGTCCTGGCGGTCCTTGCAGTCTTTGGCAGGCGTGTTGTGCACCTTGCCAGGTCCTGGCAGTCAAGAGAGGAAGGACAGTATATTGCCAAGCTCCTTACCTCTTTTGCCGTGACCGTCATCGGTGGCCTTGGGTTGAAGTTGGCAGGCCTGCACCTGCCGACAAGCCCTGGGCCTGTCATCTGGGCCACAATCGTTGGGGGCCTGGGGATCATTGCGGTTGAGGCCTATCTAAAAGGCAAAGAGGGTAGCTCAGGGATCACCTGGCCAACCGCGGTGATGGTCGGTATAGCGCAGCTAGTGGCCGCTATATTCCCAGGGACATCTCGTTCTGCAGCCACGATCCTGGCGGCCATGGCCATGGGCGTGGCCCGGAGGCAGGCAGTGGAGTTCTCCTTCCTGCTTGGTGTGCCTACCCTCTTGGCAGCTGGCCTGCTGGAGGTGGGGTTGGGGGTCCTAAGGCCTGGTAGGGCCGTTCAGGAGGATTGGGCACAACTGAGCTTCGCAATGATGGTTGCAGCAGGTACTGCCTTTTTGACAGTAAGGTGGCTACTTGGCTATGTCCAGAGGCATACATTCAGGCCCTTTGCCTGGTATAGGCTTGTACTTGGCGGGTTGATAATGTGGATCTATTGAGTTTTTCCTGCGAACGAATGGGCCCGAATGGGGGTAAGAGATTTAGCTGGATATGTGCAAGCCCTCGTGTTATACTTGCACTCTGATGATGTTGCTATTGGAGGGTAAAAGATGGATGCCAAGAGCCTGGCATCGATATGCGATGACCTCTATGTGGAGATGTTTGTCAACACACAACTGGACCTACCGACCAATCGTGAGACGATCCTGACCTTCTTCGAGCGGATCCAGAAGCAATACCCGTCCATGACCTGTTTCTACCGCGGCCAGGCCGGCCAGTTCAGCCTGGAGGAAAACCGCAGCCTAGGCCAGTACAGGTGGGTAAACCTAGAGCCTAACCGCATAGGCTCGGGCTGGGTCAACCCAGAGGTCCTGGATCAGGTCTACCAGCAGGATCAACTTGTATTGGAGCTGATACCATACATGTTGGGTGTCAGCCCCCTGGACATTGAGTCCTTGGAGCTATCCTTCGCAATGGACTTCGTCTACTCTGGCAACCACGACGAGGTCATAGCAGAGGCCCTTTTTGGCTCCACGGCGTTTGGCACCTTGCTGGACTGGCCAGGTGCAAAGGCGGTAGGGTTTTCGCCTTCTGTGGCGATTGCCCTCTCTGAGGACAACCGTACCCAGGCCAGGGTAAGCGTTGAGTCCAAGACCAGCGTACTGGAGGATGACTCGCACAGGCAAGGGTCGGATGAGGCCATTACGTTGTCCCTAACCGTCCGGCAGTTCCCGCCCCTTGTGGGGAGGTTGGATCCCCTGGCTGCCTTTATGGACCAGTGCCAGATGGCAGAGGACCTCATGACCGAGCGTATCATCCCCTACTTTGTTCAACCCTTGATCGGGGCCCTGAACCAAAGGCGATCAGACTAGGCCTTGACTGCTCAGACCAACCAGATCGTTGCACCGGTTAGCAAAGGCAGGAAGGATTCGGTAGTCCTGTATATGGCCATATGTTTCGGCCTTGCGGTCTGGTGTATCTATGATGGATTCATTAACAAGGACTTCATTGCCGCCCACCTGGATCAGCAAGGTAGGGCCGATGGCACCCTCATCCTGAATCGGCTCGGGGGGCCAATCCTGTTGTTAGCAGCCTTGGGGCTGTCCTTATGGCTGTCCAAGATGCGGCGGGGAGGCCTTGTTGCTACTGACCAGGCCTTGATCGTAAAGAAGACCCTGCAGATCCCCTATAGTTCCATCAAACAGATCGACAAGACCCATTTCCAGGACCGAGGTTACTTCCTGCTTACCTATGACAGTCAACAAGAGGGCCAAAGGACCATCAGGCTGGATCAAAGGGATTATGATAACCTGGGCCCTATCCTTGAACGGCTGATAGAGGCCGTAAGTTGCCCCTTCTTTGTTGGCTATGGCCCACATCGACCAGGATCAGGAAGGTCTGTTGCTCGAGCACGAGCTACCTTACATGACTGCTGATCTGCCGGGTATAGGCGGGATCATCAGGGCACGGCCGAGCGATTTCTTCGTAGAGGAGCTGCCACTTTACCAGGCCTGCGGGGATGGTACGCACGTCTACATGTACATCGAGAAGCGAGGTATATCCACAGTGGAGACCATCTCCAGGATCGCCAAGGCACTTGGCAGGAAGAGGATCGAGATCGGATTTGCAGGCATGAAGGATGCAAAGGCCATTGCAAGGCAGTGGCTTTCCTTGGAGCATGTGGATATCGAGGCACTGCTGGGCCTACGCATACCTCAGCTGGAGATCCTCCAGGTCACCAGGCACACGAACAAGATCAGGCTAGGTCACCTCCGCGCAAACAGGTTTAGGATCAGGATCAGGCAGTTCAGTGTGCCATTACCGCAGGCGATCAAGATGACCCAGTCGATCCTGGAGGTCTTGATGGATCGTGGTGCCCCGAACTACTTTGGGCCACAGAGGTTTGGGAACCGAAGGGATGGCCACCTGCTCGGCATGGCATTGCTTTCAGGTCAGTTGGAGCAATTCCTGGATATGTACCTGGGCATGCCATTGGAGGATGAATACCAGAACAT
>JARYLO010000039.1 GCA_029907605.1 Sedimentisphaerales bacterium | reverse complement strand
CCTACCGGTACGCACCTGCTGCAGGGTCGTCCTCTAAACCCATGGCTTATCTTCTTCGCGGCTTTGGTGATACTGGAAATAGTAGCGTTCTTACTTCGTGGAAGGGACAGTAGGTGAGGAGCCGTTCGATTACTTGGCAGGCCCATATCTGCCAGACTTGTTATGATAAAGCCGGCCGTATGTCCACGTCACGTGACATCGCTGGTTGACGTATGCAGGCCTAACAGGCCGAACAGCTGCTTGCGACAAGATGGATCGGCCACCAATAGTATGTGGAAGGGCAGGATAATAGCGAAGGGTGTTAGACCTGCTAGGCCGCCTATGTCAGCGATTCTTGGTATTATCTCGGCAAAGTTTGAAGGTTCTTGGTCGAGATCCCTATGAGGGTTAATGAGCAACATGAAGGGCGCAAGGGAGATGCCCAATATCGTACAGCCGGATACCAGCCACAGGCCATGCGACAATACCCACAGGAGTGCTAAAGGTCGGTTCTTTATCGTCGCCCTGGCCAGGATGTCTGCCGCGATTACAGCCATGGCAGACAACAGGTGGACTGTTCCCATAGCCAAGATATGACCTAAAGGTCCTTGGCCTGTATATGCCAGCACGAAGATCATCCAACAGATCGGCAGTGGGATAGGTATGAACAAATACCACCGTAGTTTAGATAGCCAGCCGGCCGGAGCCAGGTAGTTGCAACAGAGAAGGCAAGGCCTTGTACCAGCCATTCTGTCTAGAGCCTTGACCGGCTTGCCCTCCCTGGACCGTCAAAAACACCTCCGTCCAGGCCCTCCAGATCTGCATGGGTTATTCCCACCTGCCCATGCACACGCTTTCAGTAGTTTACCTCCTGCCGCCAAGTGTGCAAGACGCTGCGGCAAGTAGAAATCCACGGTCATGAACAAGGCAATAAGGCCTGCTATGGAGATGGCGTTACAAAGGATTGCGGATCGGCACTACAAGGATAGAATGATAAAAAGGTCGGGGCGTGTACGAGTTGCCCTGGATGGGAGAAAGCTATGTGTACGAGAAGATGTTTGGTGCCCGGTTTGATCCTGTTAGTGTCACTCTTGCTTGGCCATCTCCGTGCCCAGGATCAGCAGTGGCTGCAGTACAGGATCGCGGACCGCAAGACCGGCTGGACCCCTGAGTTCAGGGACTGGCAGATAGAACTGCAGGCCAATAGGCCGCAAGGGGTTAGATTGCCCAAATTCAAGCATAGCAACCCTTGTTTTGGGAGGTGGAAGACGCCATTATCTGAGGGAGGGTTCAGGTGGTTTGCCCTGGATCGAAGTAGGGCCAATCGGCCTTATTATCTCCTGTATATAGACTCCAATGGCGACGGACACCTTGACGATGAGCAGGTGATCAAGGGTCAGACAGGAGTAGACAGCGCTGGATTCTGGCCGGTGAGGGTGACCCTCAAGGGCCATGAAGGGGCTGTGACATATCATATGATAATTCAAGTGATCTGGAGGATGGGGCAGCAGCCTTTATGTCTGGTTAGATCTGGCTGCTGGTATGAGGGCCAGGTGAAGATCGATGAAAGGATGGTCAACTGCATCCTCTTGGACTACACGGCAAACGGGACGTTTGACGATGCCTCATTAGACCCGGAGAATGCAGATAAGATCATCATAGGAGAGCAAGGGACCAGGTCTGCTGCAGTAGGGAGGCTTGTGGATGTCAATGGGGTCTTCTACGAACTGCAGGTCGCCAGGGAGGGAGGCAGTATAAGGCTCAGGAAACCTACAGACCTAAGGTTTGGGAGTATAAAGGTCCCCAGTGGTCTGACAATGCTCACGATAGCAGGTCTAAATGGGCAGTTCTATCTTAAGCCACAGGATCGGATTTGCCAGGCGCCAGTTGGGACGTACGGCCTCTATGGTTGGCAGATAGAGCAGAAGAATGAGAAGGGCAAGGTCTGGTCCGCGACCGGATCCTTCCAAGGGCAAAAAAGGCCTACCATAGAACTGACCGATGGGCGACAGGTGGATCTGGACATACAAGGGCCCCTTGTTAGCAGGCTGGAGGTCAGGAGGGCCTCAAGTGGATATGTGATCGGACATGTTTTGGAAGGGCAACTGGGCGAGCAGGTTACGCTCATGGTCGATAGCAGCAGGCCGAGGCCGCCCAAGCTGAGGATATGGAATCAGCAGCGGACCTTCGGTGAGGTTTTCAACTTTGCTTATGGCTGAGGCGGTACTTGTGCGCTCTCGTGGCGAGTGCCCAAAAACCATGTAGGACCGTTCTTTCTCGTAGCAGATGTGGAAGGGCCATTTAGAGTGATCAAGAGGCCTCTTGTGCTAAAACAAACCGACAGGATGGCCCCAGTCGCAGGGCCGCTGGTAGAGGACGTTAGTGCAAGGGCCCTGGTAGATGGCCAGTGGATACCTGTCTCTGGCATCACGGATGGGTTGGGCCTCAGGCAGCATGACGCTGACCCCTTGCTAGAACATGACACAGATCCCAATCACATGTGGGTCGCTCCTGAAGGGGCGAAGTTAGAGGCGATAGAGTTCGATCTGGGGACCGAGGTATCGTTAGACCTGATGCTGGTCTGGAACTACAACGAGCCCAACATCCTTGGCTGTGGGCTGAGGCAGGCAAGGATCTCTGTCTGGACCCAGCAGACGGGCTGGCAGGTAGTAAGTCCATCCTTCGAGTTTGATATAGCGGAGGGCACGGATGATTACGACGTACCCAGGGAGTTTAGATTCAACGGGGTCAGGGCATCCAAGGTCAGGCTCGACAGCCTCATGAACATCGACCTTGGTGATCGGATAGGTATTGCCGAGGTCCAGTTCTATAAAGGTAAGCCTGAGAATGGATTGCAGGCCCAATTCGGCAGGTCCACATGAAAAGGTTAGCAGGTCTGGTCTGGATACTTGCACTGGTAGGGCCTATCTGGAGGGCCTCTGCTGGTCAGATCGTGGTTATGGGCCAGGTGATGGACCCCAAGCTAAGGCCCATCCAGGGTGCACAGGTGCAAGTCTATCAAGTGCCTTACTATCCCTGGCAGCCGATAGTCCTAGTTGGAGACCCGGCCCTAACTGACCGTAACGGCAGATTTGAGGTCAAGGGTAAGGCTCAAGACTACCTCTACTGCTATGTCGTGGCCCGCAAGGAAGGCTACGCCTATGCGTGGCAATGGCGATGGCACTCTCAGTGGTATGCGAGGGGCCACTGGCAGTGCTGCTTGATACTCCAAAGGCCTGTGAAGGCATGCGGGAAGGTAGTGGACTTCCAGGGTAGGCCTGTACCGAACGCCAAGGTCCAACTGATAGGCCAGGTCCAGCACCAGAGCTATATGCATGAATTGAGTGGACCTGAACAATGGCTCTCAACCGTAACCGATCCTCGAGGGAGATTCCAATTCTCGCAATTGCCTGAGGGCGCAGAGGCAAGATTCCTCGTGCGGGCAGATGGCTGGGCCTGCACATATGAGTTCTGGGCATCTTCCAAGGCAGGTGTATGGTTCGACACAGAGGACCCGAACATCGTATTGCAACTGCCTGCCGAAGGGGCGATCAAAGGGAAGGTCCTGGATGAGGATGGCCGACCTGTAGCTGGTGTGAGGTTGCTTCTGACAGACCAAGGCAGCGACCGACAGTGGCGATACGTGACACGCCTGACGGAGTCCGATCCGTGCGGGGTATTCTCGTTCGAGGGGGTTCCTGCTGGTCGGCATATGATCGAGACAGCACCTCTTCCAGAGGATACACCATTTGGCCAAGGGATCGATGTGGCGCTGAAGGCTGGCCAGGTGCTGGACGACCTGGTGCTAAGGATCTCGCAGGGGTTCGTGGCCCAGATCAATGTACAGGACAACCAGACCACAAGACCGATCCAGGGGGCATTGGTAAAGGTCTACTCTGAGGAAGGCTGCAGCCGCGGTCCTGCGTTCACAGATGCCAATGGTCTCGTGCGAGTGAGGGTCCCGCAACCTGGGCAATACACCGTGTACGCGCAGGCACCTGGGTATTTCTATGATTTTGGCGGATACCAGATGGTTATTGAAAGACCAGCCACACAATGGTTTCAGGTCAGGCTAGGACCATACCCCAGGCTCAGGGCAAGGGTGGTGGACCCGACTGGTAGGCCCCTTCAGGGCGTCTCGAGTGGAGGGTCGATCTCAGGTCCAGATGGAGTCATCGAGGATGTCCTTGAGGACGCCTTGGTCCTGAGACACCCTGAGCAGGGACTTGCCGCAGTGGTCTGGTCAGAGACGGTTGCCGATCAGGACCAGATCGTGCTTAGGCCAGCCCCCACACTGACCGGCAGGGTAGAGGACCCTGATGGCAAAGGGATCGGTGGCGTCTTGGTCACCATGATCCGGCCTACAGAAGTCCAGGCAGTTACTGATGCACATGGGGTGTATTCGATCAAGGCCATACCGTTCTCGGAGGAGTGGGTGTACTTGATGTTTTTTGACCGCTGCGGATATAGCTGGAAATCTGCAGCCCTGCGACCAGAAAAGGTCTCTAAGAACCGGATCGAGCTGGGACCTGTACAGCTCCGGCCAGCAGACCAGGAGATTGGTGGTATCTTACTTGACCCGAACGGAAGGCCTGCGGCGGAGATGGCCGTATCTGTCGGGGGGTCCGGACAACCGCTCAAGACCGTCGTAACCGACAAGCAAGGGCGGTTCAGGATCAAGGGGGTATGTAGGGGCTCGATCAGCCTTCAGGTACTTGGGGAAGAGGGCTCCTTGCGTACAACGGTCCCCGCGCCTCCAGTTACCCTAGTGATCGGCAGGGACCTAGTGGGTGACGCGGTTCAGCCGGTCCTTGGCAAGCAGCTCGATCTGGACCAGTTGTGTAGTTCTATCGCTAGATTGGATCTTGCTGATAAGGAGGTCTTGTTGTGTTTCTTGGACATACAGCAAGGACCATCGCGAAGGATGCTAGTAGAGCTATCCTCCAGGGCTGCGACTTTATCCAGTAAGGGGATAACCATCCTCTTGATACAGGTCTACAAGATAGAGCTTGATCGATACCACGATTGGCTTCAGTCCAACAACATAGGCCTGCCTATCCATCTTTATGATGGTGACTTCGACCAGGACTCGTTGCAGTTGGGCATAAAGGGCCTGCCTTGGTTGATGCTGACAGACAAACGACACACAGTGATAGCCGAAGGACCGACTTTATCGCAGCTTGACCAAAGGTCAGGCATATGACATGGGTTTTACAGATATTTTACAAACCTTTTTGGCTTGATTGCTGGTAAAGTCAGTGTAGGTCTACAAAACGTACTACACGTGTCTTGTGGGAACGGAAATGCATATCCCAGATCTCTAGAAAGGAGCCCTCTTATGAATGCAAACAAGGTCCTTCCCATCATTGTGTCTTTTGCAGTTTTCGCCTCTATAGCCAGCCTTGCCACGGCCGGGCCAGTGATGAACCCAGGCAAGATCACGGAGGTGACCGTATATAGAGGGCAGGCATTGGTCACACGACAGATAGACCTGGAACTGCCAGCAGGTCTGGCAGAGCTGGTGGTCACGGACCTGCCTGCAAGGATACTGCCAGAGAGTCTCTATGCCCAGACCGATGACCAGCGGACAAAGGTCCTTAGTGTCCGCTACAGGCAGCAGGCAGTGGAGGAGGAGACCAGGAAGGAGGTAAGGCAGATAGATAGGCAATTGGAGGAGCTTCGGCAACAACTCAAGCACGTTACCGCCAGGAGGGAGATGGTGCAATCACAGTGGCAGTTGTTTGAGAGGCTCAAGGACTTTACGGTCTCGGCGGAGAAGGTCGATCTTGGTAGGGGTCTATTGACCTTTGAGCCGCTGCGGGGCCTGACTGGATTGATAGAGCAGAAGGGAGAGGAATACCTCAATAGGAGGTTGGAACTGGAGGACAAGATAGAGGAGCTCAATAAGAGGGCAGATCTGCTGCAAAGGCAGAGGGCCGAGTTGGTGGCAGGCAGGTCCAGGACAGAGCGGCAGGCGTTGGTTGCCATAGAAGGTCCAGGCGGCAGGGTGAAGGTCCGATTGAGTTATCTTGTGCAAGGCGCGAACTGGCAGCCCCAGTACAATCTGAGGGCAGAGCCAGTCAAGTCAAATGTGGTGATAGAGTACATAGCGGTTGTAAACCAGACAAGTGGCGAGGACTGGGATGATGTGCTTGTGAGCCTTTCTACTGCAGAGCCGACTATGGTGGCCTCTCCGCCAGTGCTGGAACCCATGCAGGTAGGCCTTTCTGGTGTTGGGATGCAGATGGTCCAGCAGATGCCGGCAGTCCCACAGGCCGAACCAGAACAACTCAGGTCCATCATCTCCAGGAGGCAGCAGGCCATAGGCAAGGGTAAGGCTGCAACAGATGAGCTCAATAGGCTGGCACTGCAGAACCAGTTGCTGGAGTTTAGTGTTGTTGACCGCCAGGTTGAGCAACTTCAAAGGCAGATGGCAGAGATCGCAAGGGTGGAGGGTGTCAGCGTCACGTATGAATTGCCAGGAAGGCTTACCCTTCCTAGCCGTGCGGACCAGCAGATCGTAAGTATAGCGACTATAGGTGCCAAGGGTCAGTTTACCTTGATAGCATGTCCGTTGCTGACTGACTATGTGTATCTGCAGGCAGATGTGGTGAACTCCAGTCAGACGATATTGTTGCCAGGGCCTGCGGCGATATTCCGCGATGGGCAATTTGTCGGCAGGGCGGACATGTCGCTAGTGACCATGGGCGAGCGTTTCACTGCAGGTTTTGGCATAGACTCGCAGATACAGGTCCGCAGAGAGCTTGAGGAGAAGACCACTAGGATCCAGGGTGGTAACAGGATCGACACATTTAGATACAGGTTAGCCATCAACAATTACAAAGACAGTGCAGTTGGGCTTAGGGTCTTGGATCGTCTACCTTACGCAGAGGAGCAGGCCATAAGGATCGATCTTGACAAGGTTGATCCGCCGCTCAGCTCTGATCCTGAGTACCTCAGGACACAGCACAAGAAGGGCATACTCAGGTGGGATATAGAGCTTGGGCCAAGGACCATAGACGACAAGGCCACGGTCATAACCTACACGTATAAGATGGAGTATGACCGGAATATGCGGATAGAGCCGAAGGGCTCAGGCAATTAGTTTCGCTAAGGCCTGTTGCCTTTCCATGACCTGGCCGACCCTGCGGTGATTTGGAGATAGAGGTCGCCGTAGAGTCGGCTGGGTTCTATATATGTATGCTCCCACCACTCGTTCCATGTGGTGATGAAGATCCAGTCAGGATCGCTGGCAATGGCCGCTGCGAGGGTGTTCTTGTAATACTGACCATCCAGCCGATCCTGATATGCCCCCTTGCGACCTGGTATCAGCCTATCGTCATAGCCCGGCTGGGCAGTGGCGATCCAGAGCTTAGGGCCTGCATCGCTAGTAAGTAGTGGGTAATATCGCACGAACCTGGATGTGGTCTGATAGGTGGCCGCCAGATCAGGGATGTTGAATATGGCATATTCGTGAATACCGTCGAATACATCCAGATTCGCTAGGTCATAGCCCATGCCAACAAATACTGGATCAAGGCCCTTGGCCTTTACTGATGCAATGATCTGCCGCCAGCTATCCAAAGGCAGGGAGCCTGAGGCCCACAGAACCACCACTGGCCTGCTGCTGAGCTTGAAGAACGCAGGGTGGTCCTTGTACTGGGTCAAAAGATATGTGAGCCATTCAGTGATCTGGTTTGGTTCCCTAGGCCCACCATCTCGGAGCGTCTCAAGGTATATGGATACCCAGAAGTCCTTTTGGCTTGCCAGGGCCAGTAATGTCCGCAGGTTCTTGTCCGTATAGCTGCCAGGGCCCCACCAGGAGGATACAAAGCCATCTATCCCTGCTGCCTTGGCCTGATCTATGTGCATGGCTATCGCGCAAGGGTCGTCGCTGGAGTAAGGGAAGAGGGGCGTATCCTTAAGGATCTTGCTTGACCAATCCTGGTTATTGTACCAAGGGTAATAGAAGGCCCAGATCATCCTGTTGCCGCCTCCTGCCACCTGTCCCACAAGGGGCAGAGAATCCTTCAGCGCGGCCAGGTCTAGCTGATAGGCGATCGGGTTCCTGCCATTGCTGCCAGGGACTGTTCCAGTGTGTCTGTACCTTGCGATAGCCCTCAGCTCTGATCCTTGGACCAGATATACCTCAAGCTGGCAAGATCCTATGTCGCCCTTTGTCACCTGCAGGCCAATGGGCTTATTGATGGCCTCTGCATTGAAGGCATAGTCTACAGTAATGCCTACACTGTGCCCTTTCAGGGCACTTGCCAATGCCTGGCTTGCGGTAAGGCGATCAGGATAGAGTCTAGCTGATGATGGTGAGTTGGTAGTGGATACAAGCCTGCAGGTCAATATCGCATTGACATCCTCCCATTGTACGGCCGCCCAATCGGAGTCGGCAGAGAAGGAGGACCTCAGTTGATAGTACCTGACCTCAGTTGCCCCGAGCGATAGGCGACATAACAGGAATAATAATACTGGCATCGACATAGCGATCCTTTATTGCTTGGACCAGATCCTGGTATTGAGATTCATCTCATCCACCACACCTATTAGCATTGTCAACTGCTGATAATAGTCTTCTATGAGCCTGGTATCCAGCAGGCTCGAGAAAAGTCTCGGTTCAAAAAGGTCCCTGTGGGTCTCTATCGCTAGGTAGAGACGCGAGTTGACGAAGGAGATATAGATCGTACTTGCCGTCTTCCGCTTGAACTGTAAGATCCTCTGCATCAGGGCAGGGGAGAGGATGTATCTTGCCTCGATCTGGTCCGTACCATAGACCACAAACTCCTTTTCGAACTCAGGGTCTTCCAGGCGGATCAACTGCATACCTGGCCTTGAGATGGCCTGGAGGGTCTGGCCAAATGGCCCTAACAGCCTTTGGGCCACGTCAGGTAGGACCAGGGTCTGGCCCCTAAAATCCTTGTTGAAGTCTGCGATCAGAAAAAAGCCCTTGAATATGGTCTCGTAGTGGGTCTGCGTCCGGCCCTTTGACCCACTTGTGGTGTGTCGGCGTTTGGCATCTACCTCAGAGAATCTGATCTCTGTCCTACCTATCTTGCCAAATACGAGGTCCTCGCCAGTGTATGAATCTATTCGGGATTGGAATATCCCTGACCTTCGAAACTCCTCCTGTGGTATGTAGCCCTTGGGCTCGTAGCTGAGACCTTCCTGGACAAAACTGACAAGCCTGCCAATGATCTGTTGTTTGAACCTGCGCCTGTAAGGCTGTGCACACAGGACAAAGGCCAATACGCACATTGCCAAGGTGAACATCCCCCCAACTACTACAACAATCAACCCAGATGGAAAACTGAATTCAAAGCCCCTCCAATAGGTGGCCAAGACGATCGCCAAGGTCAGCACGGCAATTGAGGCGAGGCTGCCGGCAAGTGCGGCTCGTTTGCGGCTTACCTCCAATCTCTGCAGGTCTGCCAGCAGGTGGTCATGGCAGAACGTCTGTACCTCTTGTAGTGTCTTCATGGGCTCGGACCTTAGGTGCAATGGCCTGGCTGGGTTCTATGCGAAACAGTTCCCTGGTCTGCAAATGGAATAGACCTGCGATGAGATTGGTTGGGAATGTCTGGACCATGTTGTTATAGTCCGTGACCATCGCATTGTATGCCCTCCTTGCTGCTGAGATCTGCTCCTCCAGTTCCGTCAGGGTCCGCTGGAGGTGCATGAAGTTCTGGCTGGCCTTTAGGTCCGGGTACCGCTCCACCACTGCCCATAGGGAAGGGAGCAGGGCGGTAAGCATGTTGTCTACACCTACCATCTGGTCTCTGGTAAGCTGCGGTCCGATCTGCGATCTAATCCTTGCCACCTGTTCGAACAACTGCCTCTCATGTGCGGCATATGCCTTGACCGTGGAGACCAGGTTCGGGATCAGATCCCACCTCTTCTTGAGCATGGCGTCCATGGTACCGATTATGTTGTCGATCTGGTTACGCCTGCGGACCAGGCCATTATAGCAGATGGCAAGGCCCGCAAGGGCAACTGCGAAGATCCCGAATAGTATGTATATGGGCGTCATCTGAATTGCGAGTTGTGGCCCATGCAGGGCCGATTATCTAGGTTCAAAAACCAGCAGCCTGATGGCGTCAAGGGTAGCGATGGGTGCCTAGGACTCACGAACGATTCCTCGGTTGGTTGGGGTACCTCTTCGAGGTATAGGGATGTATTGTACCGAAGGCGGATGCCTGACAGGCTGGGGGAACAGGGCCATCAACTGCAGGACCTCTCGCGGCATGTCAGTGCTGATGTTGAGGCCAAGCTCCTTGGCTGCCTCGACGTTGATCGGAAAGTCGTGCGTCCATGTCCCTGTGGAGAGCAAATCCGCCACACGCTCTGCCTGTTGCGCGGACATACTACGCTGGAGCAGCTCCTTGACACAGTGCCTGACCTGTCCTATGGCCTTCTCTGCTATGTCTGCCATGATCAGGGTCTCGTCGTCCACCTGGTCAACAGGCTTTCTGGCGACCACCTTCAGCAGCGAGGCGGCAGGGTATTGGCCCAATTGTGGATCCACTGGACCCAACACCGCATGCGGTGACATCACGATCTGATCTGCGGCCAATGCGATCAGTGTGCCACCTGACATGGCATAATGGGGTACGAATACCGTGACCTTGCCCTTGTGCTGGTGAAGGGCCCTGGCTATCTGTAAGGAGGCGAGCACAAGGCCGCCAGGGGTGTGGAGTATCAGGTCTACCGGCATGGAAGGGTCTGTAAGAGCACAGGCACGCATGATCTCCTCTGCGTCGTTGATGTCTATGTAGCGGAGGATCGGAAAGCCCAAGAGGCTCATCGTCTCCTGCCTGTGTACCAGCAGGATCACCCTGGATCCCCTGAGGGCCTCGATCCTTGAGATGAGTCTGAGCCTGGCAGATTCCAGCAGCTTCTGCCTAATCACCGGCTGTATGGCGGCCAATATGAAGAAGGTACCAAGTATCTCAGTAATGCCCATCCTTGTCCCCTACCATGGGTAATAATCCCTGAACCACGCACTCTCTAGGCCGAATTCGTCTGGGTCCATCCTCCTGGACCTCTTGTTCTTGGGCGGCAGGAACGGCCTGTGCAGGACCATGCCTGCAACAAAGCCCCCTACATGGGCCCACCACGCAACGCCTGCGGCATTTGCAGGGGCAAACCATGCCAATGTACCACTGAAGACCTGTGAGGCGAACCACACAAACAGGTAGACCACCGCGGGCACCTCTATGAACAAGGGCCATAGCAGTATAGGAATCAGGGTGATCACGGTCGAATAGGGGAATAGTAGAAAGTAGGCACCAAGCACACCGGCGATCGCACCGGATGCCCCAATAGTGGGGATCGTGGAGTGTGGGTTTATCATCCAATGGGTCAGACCTGCAACAATGCCGGTGGCCAGGTAGAATAGCAAGAATCGCACGCCACCCATCCTATCCTCCACGTTGTCCCCAAAGATCCACAGGGTCCACATATTCCCGATGATATGGCCCCAACCTCCGTGTAGGAACATGCTGGTCAGGAAGGGCCAGTAATTATCTACAGGCAGGCCTACCCACATGGCCCATCTTGGGTGGGTATATCTGGCCGGCACGAGGCCGAAAAGATAGAATATACGTTCCAGGCTATTAGGATCCAGGCCCAGTTCAAAGACGAATACCAGGGCGTTTATGCCGATAAGGGACCAGGTCACAAAAGGCACTCGCATACTCGGGATCGTATCCCTCAATGGGATCATCTGTCAGTCCCTGCCAATAGAAGACCCGCTTTGATTGGCATTGGATTCCGCCCCAGCATGGGCTACAGCATAACGCTGAGGCAGGGTAATGCAAGGTAATCGGTACCTACTTACCCATACACCTGACTAGGCCTTCTGCTATGGCCTGGGCAAGGCGCTGCTGCACGAAAGGGTCTGCCAACCTGGCTGCCTCGTAGTAGTTGGATATGTAACCTACCTCTACCAGCACCGCCGGGCAGTTTGTGTTGACCAGGACCCTGTAATCTGCCTGCCTGACGCCGTTTGACTCGATGCCTGTGGCCTTCATGGCCTCAGCAATGGTACTAGCGGCCCAGCGGGATCGATCACCTGCTGACCTGGCGGTATAGATCGTATATCCGCTGAGGGTCCTGGAAGGGGCCGAGTCTGCATGGATACTGACGAACAGGTCTGCCTTGTTACGGTTGGCGATCGCTGCCCTCTCCTCCAACTCCAGGAACACGTCTGTGTCCCTGGTCATTATGACCCTAATCCCCATCCGCCTCAGTACTGCGGCAAGCCTCTGTGCCACCTGGAGGTTTACCTCCTTCTCGCAGAATCCCAAGGGACTGATGGCCCCTGGGTCCTTACCGCCGTGCCCAGGATCCAGCACAACCGTCCATTGGCCAACTGGACCATCACCTTGCTCGACTGTGTCGATCACAGGGCTGGAGGCGATGTAACCCCTTATCCTCGATACTATGCCCCGATCCACAAGGATATTTCCGCCTGCCTGCTGCACTGGCCCTGCTGGTCCGCATTCCTTGCTGTTGACAAAGATCCTCCCATCGTGGTGTGTGAAGATAAGTACCACGTTCTTGCGGTCCTTTAGCTTTACGAAGGTCTTATCCACCTCCGCCACGCTCATGTTGAGTTCCCTGGCCAGGTCATTTATGGGAATAAGGCGGTCCTGGCCTGTCTGCGAGAGGGAAGGAGGTGTCTGGAGCGGCTGTTCGCAACCTACAATCAGGATCGTTACACACAAAATCAGGCCGGTCAGCCAACCCTGACCAGCCGCCTCTAGGTTTACGTGGCCTTTTCGGTATAATGACCTCATCAAGTCCTCTCTATATAATAATAGTTGACCTCTTGCAACACAAGGGCGGGACTGGGATCGGCCAATCCCTTGGCCTGTATCAAGGCATGGGTATTTCATTGCTAATAGCACCTAGATATAATGGGATATCTTTCATGGCTATGACTACTCGGTCACAGGATATAAAGGGGCTTGCTGACCACCAACTCTTGGCTAGATTTGGACAGGGGGACGAAGAGGCCTTCAGGGAGATCGTCAATAGGTACAAGAACAGCCTCTATTCCTTCCTGAAGCAGTTTCTCAATCAACACGAGCTTGTCGAGGACGTATTCCAAGAGACATTTCTCCAGCTGTTTGCCAGCCGCAAGAGTTTCGATCCGAACAGACCCCTGCGGCCATGGCTCTTTACCATAGCGGCCAACAAGGCCAAGGACGCACTGCGTAAGGCCCAGAGGACCGCTACTGTCTCTATCGGCAGCCTGAGCAACTCGGATGAGATATCATTCGAGGACATGCTCAACAGCCTCATATGCAGTGCCGGTCAGCCTTCAGATGAGCTGGAAAGGCAGGAGACCGGAGCCAAGGTCAGGGAGGTGATCGCCAGGATGCCGGAGTCCCTGCGGGAGATCCTGATATTAGCCTATTTTAACAAGCTCTCATACAAACAAATGGCCGACGTCCTCAGTATACCTATTGGTACGGTCAAGAGTAGGCTACATTCGGCAGTGGCTAGGTTTGCGAAGGATTGGAATGCATTGATGTCAGATAAGGCAGGACAGTGATGCAGCTCAGGGGCTGGCAGCAGGAGTTGTTATTAGACTATGGCCTAGGTATCACCTCTGAGGCCCAATCTAGACAGGCCGAGGAACTTATCCGTAACAATCCACAGGCAGCAGCACTTTATCAGGTCATCCAGAATGCCCTGTCCCCCCTTGGTTGCGTAGATCCACAACCCTGTCCTGATGAATTGGTGGATAGGACGGTTGCCAGGCTTGTGCAGGCCGCGGGCATGGAGCGGGGTGCGGATCTCAGATCCAGGCCGGTCTGGTTTAACAGCCACGTTGCCCAGGTGGCGGCAATAGCGGCGATCGTCCTGTTTGCTGTAGGGGTCGGTATACCGGCGATCGCCTTTGCAAAAAACCTGTGCATGAGATACCGCTGCCAATGGCAGCTTGCTCGGGTCTATCAAGGCCTGGCCCAATACATGTCTGATTTCGACGGCAAGATGCCTTCTGTGGTATTTGCTGCAGGTCAGCCGTGGTGGAAGGTGGGCTATCAGGGCAAGGAGAACGTCTCTAACACCAGGTCTGCGTGGTTATTGGTTAGGCACGGCTATGTGCCTATTGAGCGGTTTCTGTGCCCAGGTTTCATCAAGAGGCCTGGCCCTGGGCGGATAAACCTTTCGGACTATAACGACTTCCCAGGCAGGGAGTTCATTGCATACAGCTACAGGCTCCGCTCAGATGGTCAGGACGATGCCATGGCCCCTGCAGGCCTGATCGCAGCGGACATGAATCCACTTGGGGAAAGGCTCCCAAGGAACGTGGCGGGCTCGCTCAGCCTGACCGTTGACCAGGAGCTCTTGACTGCAAACAGCATCAATCACAATAGGCTCGGGCAGAATGTCCTGAGCATCAACGGGGCAGTCAGGTTCGTGCGTACCAGGCATGTAGGGATCAACCAGGACGACATATACTCCATAGAGGGCATGCGGCAGGGGATACAATTGACCGGTTGCGAGGTGCCTGCAAACCCTGCAGACGCCTTCCTGGTGCCTTAGGATGGGGCCTGGAGATACGCCTCGAATACCCACCATAGCCAGCTAGTGCCTTGGTAGACCTCTGCCATCAGGCCTATGGATCTGGCTGCCCTGATAAAGCTGGGCCTATCATCGATAAATAGGGTCCTGGCTGGTATAGAACCGAGCCTTTGAACGGCCAGCCTATAGATGGCAGGGTCTGGCTTCGTCATACCCACCTGGCACGAGAATATGGTCTGATCGAAGCACCTATAACCCAATGTCCTGAAGAATTCTACGCAGGCAGGCTCTGTATTGGACAAAAGGGCAGTCCTGATCCCGCGGCCCTTCAGATACCCGATCAACAAAAGGACCTCCGGCCTGGGCCTATAGACAGCCCTGAAGGCCCGGCCCCATAGGCCGTTGGTCTGTTTAGGTGGTCCTATGTACAGATGGTTACAAACAAGCGACCAGAACCGCCTCTCATCCAATATGCCCGATTGGAAGGACCTGCCAAACCTTGCAAACGCACCCTGGAATGCCCTAGGAGGGACCCTCAGTGCCTGTGCACAGTAGCGCACAAGACCAGGTGCAGGGTCCTCTGCCACCACACCTCCCCAATCGAATATCACGGCCTCCAGAACCACTATCTGACCACTGCAAAGCCTATCCTGAAGGCCTTTGTCCTCTCCTGGTAATAAAGCAGGCTCTCTGCAAGACAATTGACGTATTGGACGTGGAGGTAGAGGTCCAGGTTGCCTGCCAGGAATCTGTGTAGGGGGTAGGTGAGGTCTATCTGGGTCGACAGGCCCTCCTGTGCCACCCTGATGCACGTACCTAGGACCAGTGACTTTGGGAAGCCTATCTTCAGATCCAGACTCCCATAGCCCCTGTAGTCCGGCAGGTCCCTGTTGTGCTCCTTGTCGTTGAGCAGATACAGCCACAGATTAGGCATCACCAGCAGGCCAAGTCCGGTCTTCTTGTCGTAGAATCCCCACTGTGACCTTATGTACGCAAAATTCGTGCTCCTTGAGGCCTGCCCATCCCTGCCATTGGACTCGTGCTTAAGGCCCAACTGGACGTTCGATCCAACCACATATGGCAGCCTAAGGCCCAGGCCGTCGGACCTGAACAGCAGCTCTGGCTTATAACTGGTATCCTCAAATGGCTCTGATGGGGCATCCAGGTCCCAGAAGGAGGTCTGGGTATAGCCGAAGTAAAGGCCTGTCACCCAGGGCCAGCGAGCACCAAGAGAGCCATCCCTATTAAACAGCCTATACTTGAGGCTCAACTGGAACTTGGTCCTGCTTGGGTCAGCCCCGAGTAGGAAGTACATCGGCTCATAAGGCTCTAGGTTTGGCAGATAGGACTGCATGAAACTGGCGGTCTGGTCAGAGATCCCGGAGACATTGGGCTCTGCACACAGACCTGCTGCAGTGATCAGGATGATAAAGGTCCATTGGTAAGGCCTATCCATTTGCCGACACCTCCAGGTCCAGGTCTGCCCACATCCCTGCCTTAAAAAGGTGATAACCCAGGGATGCGACCATGACCGCATTATCAGTACAATAGCGTTTTTGGGCCACAACCAAGGTCCGAGGTGGGTTGGACTGTTGGCACATCCTGGCCATCTCGGACCGTAGGTAGCTATTCGCCGCAACACCTCCGCCCAATAGGACCGTCCGTGCGCCCACAAGTTCTGCAGCCCTACAGGTCTTTTCCACCAGTACCTCCACCACTGCAGCCTGGAAGGAGGCCGCTATGTCGGCTATCTGAGAGCGATCCATGGTGGCCACCATGTCCTGCCCCTTCATATCTTGACCTCGGCAGTAATACAAGACCGCTGTCTTTATCCCACTGAACGAGAAGTCCAGGGAATCAGGTCCCAGCATCGTCCTTGGGAATGGGATTGCATTTGGGTTACCTTCCTTGGCCGCCTGTTCTATGCTCGGGCCGCCTGGATAGGGGAGCCTCAGGATGCTGGCAACCTTATCGAATGCCTCCCCTGCTGCGTCGTCCAGTGTCCGACCCAAAAGCCTCAATTCCAAGGCGGATCTGGCCTCGTAGAGACAGGTGTGGCCCCCTGATACCACAAGTGCAACTGCCGGCAGCTCGATATCATCCTGTTCCAGCAAGGCAGACTGCAGGTGGGCATGCAGGTGATTGACCGCCACTAGTGGCCTTTCCCAGGCAAATGCCAGGGTCTTTGCAGCAGTTACCCCTACCATCAATGCGATCGTCAGGCCCGGCCTATTGGCCACTGCAATGGCATGGACCTGTTCCTTACCAACACCTGCCACCTCCAGGGCCTCTGTGATGACCGGGTATATGTTCTCGATATGGGCCCTTGATGCGATCTCTGGCACCACCCCTCCATACTTTGCATGCAATTGGGCAGATGAGGCCACCACAGACGACAGGACCTGGCATCCGTCCCTGACCACTGCGGCCGCGGTCTCATCGCAACTGGTCTCTATACCCAGTATGTTTATTCCTTCAGCCACGGCTCGGTATCGTATGCGGTGTGCACTTGGCTGTCAAACGTCCATGCCCGGTAGACCTGGTATTGGATCTTATAGGCCCTTAGAGATTGGATATGTGTTTCTCAAGTAGCAGGTGTTTGCTGCCGATTACGCATACAAGTTTCTTGTGTATGAATAGGCATTGACGGTAAGGAGGTGTGCATGCCAGGGGCTGTATTGATAGTTGATGACTCCGCCACCATGAGGAAGATCATCATGAGGACCATAAGGACCGCCGGCGTCATGTTCCAGGTCACGCATGAGGCATCCAATGGCAAGGAGGCACTGGCCAAGCTACAGGAAGGGCCTGTGGACCTGGTGCTATGTGACATAAACATGCCGGAGATGAACGGTATGGAATTCGTCAAGAACGCCAGGCAGTTGCCGAACTGCAAGGACACCATGATCGTCATGGTTTCCACAGAAAGCTCGCCTGAGCTGATAGAACAGGTCAAGGCCCTTGGGGCAACGGCATACATAAGTAAGCCTTTTACACCAGAACGGTTCAAAGAGGTGTTGGCACCGTTATTGAACTAGGGTTTGAGGGAGCACGAAGATGGTTGGAACGATCGATCTAGCACAGACACTGTTGGATGCAGCAAAGGAGGTATTGGGGACGATGGCTGGCATGGAGGTGACGCCAGCCTGTGAACAGGACCATCGCACTGGCACGGAGATGGTCCTAAGCTCTATCACGTTCACTGGGCCCATAGAGGGATGTCTCGGTGTCATCTGCCAGATGGCCTCTGCAAAGGCCATTGCCGGTGGCATGCTGGCCATGGAACCAGGTCAGGATATGGACCAACAGGAGGCCAAGGATGCGATGGGGGAGGTGGCCAACATGGTCATGGGGGCCGTAAAGTCAAGGCTCCTTGCACTTGGACTGGACCTGACCGTATCTATCCCAGCGGTTGTCACAGGTCAGGACCTTGAGGTGGGACTAGTGGACGGGTTTGAGCAGGTGGTCTTGGACATCCTGATCGCCCAAGATTATCCAGCCCGCCTATACATCCTGCATAGACAATGCGAGTGATATCTGGAGGACGAGCTGGTGGCCGATGCCGTAAAGGAGGAAATAGCCCTGGCAGAGCTGGTCGCAGATGCCATGAACGCATTCTGCGACGATATGGCCACCATGTTCCAGGTAGAGCTGACCTGCACAGAACCGGTCTGGACGGAAGGCCCCCTCGATCAGCTCAAGCGATTCTTCAAGAGGGTCTATGCCGTCCATACAGTGAAGGCAGAAGGCAGGCTTGAAGGTCAGTTCTACATAGTCCTGGACCACGCTGGTCTATTCACCCTCGGCAGCCTGGCCATCATGCTGCCAGACGACAAGATCCTGGAGCTGGCCAAGAGGGGTAGTTTCAATGATGCAGGGTCCATTGCGGATGCATTCGGTGAGACTGGTAACCTGATGGTCGGGGCCTGGGAGCGGGTATTCCATAAGGGCCTTGCAGGTCACAAGCACCTGGTAAAGGACCGCACGATCATAGGCGAGCCTGGCCAGGACCCATACAGCCACATCCCGGTTGAGAAAGATAAGCACCTGCACATAGCCCAGATGAATATGTTGGTCAGCGGCTATCCAGAGCTTGGCTGCGCGGTGGTCATACCAGATTCACTCCTGGTGGCCACAAACCAGGATCAGCAGGTGCAAGGGGGCATCGAGCAGCCAGGACCATCAGGGCCCGATGCCCCTCCTGCAGTGCCACCCAGTCAGGCCCAGGCAGCCGAAGATACTGGGCCTGCCCTGGCCACGGTCGATACAGGGGCGGGGCCGACGGTCTTCTGCGATGTGCTAGGCATACGGGTCGATCAGGTCATGCGAAAGGATGTCGTTTGGGCAGGACCAGACCAGGATGTACAACAGGTCTTGCGGCTGATGCAATCGCACGATGTTGGATATGTACTCATGGGCCAAGGGGGAAGGTGTGAGGGGATCGTGTCCAGGTCCACCATCCTAGCGGCACTAAGCCCATATCTCAGACCTGTATTTGCCAGGTGGAGGAGGCCGCAGGACGACGCCACACTAACCATAAGGATAAGGTGGTTTATGAGCAGGCCGGTGCGGACCATAGCCTGCGATGCAACGATCCACCAGGCAGCCAGGACCATGTTGCAGTTCGGCATAAGGGCACTTGTTGTGCTAGATGCACAAGGCAATGTGGTCGGTATCCTGACCGTATTTGATGTACTGAGGTCCTTGAGCAAGGACCTAGAAGGCATCACCCCTCCACAGGCCCCAGGCCTGATGCTCTAGTCCAGCCTTATCCCCTTCTCCTCGAGCCACTGCTTCAGGTCACCCAGCTCGCTCTCAAAGACCTCGTTGTCGTAGTCCTCCTCCAGCTTGCTCACCTTCTTGGCAAGTTCGGGCTGTTGCTGGACCAGCTCACCTACGCGCCTCTCGAACTCGTCAGCTACGGCCCGCAGGTCCGATAGGTCCAGCTCGATCTGCAACATCCCTACGAGCCTCCTGGTCATGGCCTCTATGCACCTGGGGTTACTGCCCTGGACATATGCAGGTATGGTGGCGATGAGGTTTATACATTCTATGCCATGTCGCGGTGCCTTGTAGGTCAGATATGTCACTGTGCTGGCAGGCCCCTCATATTCGGTGAACCTGACCCCATAGTGTTGCATCGATTCCCTTAGTGGCTGGCTGGAGACCGTACAGAGTAGCCTAGGTTCGCGGCTGTGTGGGACAAGACTCGAGACACTGCCTATGGTGTAGATCCTGCGGACAGAGAATCTGTGGCATGCCTGGAAAATCGATTCAGCGAACCTGTCCCAACAGAGGTTTGGTTCCCTGCCCACAAAGAGTATCAACCTGGTTGGGGCATGGTAATAGAAGCTATTGGTGGGAAGGCCCATGAATTGTATCAGCCCATCCTTTATCCTGACATGCGGTCTAAAGAGGGCTGCCACCTCCATCATCCCTGGCATATTGAGGATGTAGAAGCCCTCAGAGGTGATCTCTGCCAAGGGCTGGGCATCCAGCCTTCGAATCAAATAACCGACCGTGCCTGTGGCCACATCCCCGCCGTCCATCCAACCAGAGAAACCCAGGACCAATCTGGGTTGGTCCATCTGAGGCTCTTGATGGATTATCAGGCCTGGCTGTTGCATATGACCAATACATACCACCAACACCGCCCAGATGCCAGCCCATAAAAGGTGGGCGGAATTGATTTTGTATTCGCTTGCCTGGTGCGTATATCTTAGTCCTGTCAGGTGTGGATATGCCGGAACGGTCATTTGCTATACAGCGGTTGGGTCATTGCAAGGTCAGCTCGCCAATAGCCCTAGACAGGCGGCTGGTCCACGGGATCCCCAACTTCGTGCAGGATCATCAGAGGCTGATCTACCAGGTCGAGACAGACCTGGGGCACCTCAGGCAAGAGTAT
The DNA here is from genome assembly GCA_029907605.1 of Sedimentisphaerales bacterium. Classification (GTDB taxonomy): domain Bacteria; phylum Planctomycetota; class Phycisphaerae; order Sedimentisphaerales; family Anaerobacaceae; genus DTPU01. The sequence continues at coordinate 1,001 of JARYLO010000039.1, read as the reverse complement.
ACAGAGCAAGACCTGTTAGAGCTGGCAGGCCCCAGGGCCATGATCTACTTTGAACCGTCGCATGTCCACGCCGCAATAGTGACTTGCGGAGGGCTGTGCCCTGGGCTTAACGATGTGATAAGGGCCATAGTCATGACCCTCTGGTACGGTTATGGGGTCCGTAGGATCAGTGGGATAAGGTATGGGTACAGAGGATTCCTGCCTGAGACCGGATTGGCCCCTATGGAGTTGAGCCCAGATGTGGTGATGGACATACACAATGAGGGTGGGACGATCCTAGGTTCATCCCGAGGATACGGGGACCGTATCGGCCAGATCGTGGATACCATCGAGCAGATGGGGATAAATATCATATTTCCTATTGGCGGCGATGGCACGCAAAAGGGTGCCCTCAATATCTGTAAGGAGATAGGGCGAAGGGGCCTGAAGGTCGCGGTGGTGGGTGTGCCAAAGACCATAGACAATGACCTCAGCTATGTACAGAGGTCCTTTGGTTTCGAGACCGCTGTGCAGATGGCCGTGGAGGTGGTGGCAGGTGCACACAATGAGGCCAGGGGGGCACTGAACGGGATCGGGATCGTCAAGCTTATGGGTCGCCAATCTGGCTTCATAGCAGCTTACACGGCCCTTGCCAGCAATGACGTCAATTTCTGCCTGATCCCTGAGGTGCCATTTGATATGCTTGGAGAGAGGGGACTACTTGCCCACCTTGAGCGGAGGCTCCAGGCCAGAAGGCATGCCTTGATCGTGGTGGCAGAGGGTGCGGGCCAGGACCTGATCGGCCAGGATATGGGCATCGATGCGTCTGGCAACAAGATACTTGCAGATATAGGGACATTCCTTCGCGACTCCATGGCCGCGTACTTCAAGAACATAGGCATGGATGTGACCATAAGGTACATCGACCCAAGCTATGTGATTCGCAGCGCACCTGCCAATGCCACCGACTCTATCTATTGCACAAGGCTCGGCACACATGCAGTCCATGCAGCCATGAGTGG
>JARYLO010000038.1 GCA_029907605.1 Sedimentisphaerales bacterium | reverse complement strand
GATGTATCATCCCCAACAGGCAGGCCTGGAGTTTGTGGAGTTGACCAACATAGGTCCTGAGACGATCGATCTGAACATGGTAAGTTTCACCAATGGGATAGAGTTTACCTTTGGGCCGTACAAGCTCGGTCCTGGTCAGTATGTAGTGGTAGTAGAGGATATGGAGGCCTTTGGGGCCAAGTATGGTCAGTTGGGCCAGGTTGCAGGCCAATACAAGGGCAATCTCAGCAATGCAGGAGAGCAGATCAGACTCCAGGATCCCACAGGCAAGGTCATACTGGAGTTCACATACGACGACGGTTGGTATAAGTCTACTGACGGTGCTGGGTACTCTCTGGTAGTACGGGACCTGGGATGTGAATCTGATCTGCTTTCACAGAGGTCCGCTTGGATGCCTGGTACCAGGATCGGAGGATCGCCTTGCAAAGGGGAATGACCAAAGATGCTTGTATGTCCAGACGAGTCCTAACCATCAGCCATCTGGCCTGTGTGGTGACGGTATTGGCTGCAGTTACCGCTGCCCAACCTGTGGTGATCAACGAGATCATGTATCACCCATATCACAGGCCGGAGACGCCAGAGGATGTAAACCAGGAGTATATAGAGCTATACAACCCTGGCCCTAGCCCTGTGGATCTGACAGGATGGCGGTTTGGCGATGGGGTGCAGTTCTTGTTCCCTAAGGTTACGTTAGGCCCAGGCCAATACCTGGTAGTGGCGGCCAACATAGAGGCCTTCCACAAGACCTATCCGGACGTGCTTAACGTCGTCGGCGGGTGGGAAGGTTCCCTGAAGGATGCTGGCGAAAGGATTGAGCTCTTAGACAATACAGGGGCATTGGTAGATGTGGTACATTACTTTGACGATGGCGACTGGGCAGTGAGGGAATTGGGACCGCCCGATCACGGGCACCGCGGCTGGCAGTGGTCAGATCAGCACGATGGTGGGGGATGCTCATTGGAGTTGATCGACCCAACTATGCCAAACGAGTACGGTCAGAACTGGTCTGCAAGTGCGGTGTTGGGCGGCACGCCAGGCCGCAAGAACTCCAATGCTGCTAGTGATATTGCCCCATTGATCCTGGATGTCAGGCATGACCCGCCTCTCCCTGGTCCTGCAGAGTATGTCAATGTGACTGCCACGATAATGGATCGACCAGGGCATGGTATCACAGCTAGGCTCTACTGGCGGACCGATAGTCGCGCGCCATTCCTTTCTACATGGATGTACGACGATGGCCTACATGGCGATGGCAGGGCTGCAGATGGGCTATATGGCGGCCAGATACCGCCATACCCTAATGGCACGGTGGTGGAGTTCTATATTGAGGCCACTGATGCAGGAGGAATGACCAGGACATGGCCTGCGCCTGCAATGGTGGATGGCAGTTTGGAGCAGGCCGCTAATGCCTTGTATCTGGTCGATGGGTCATCTCCTAGCCAGGTGGTCCCAGGCCAGCAGCCGATCTATCACTTGATCATGACCGAGGCGGAGCGGGCGGAATTGGCACTTATAGGCAGTAAGAGCAATGGCGAAGAGGATAGCGACGCCATGATGAATGGGACCTTCATAAGCATAGAAGGCACAGGCCTGGAGATGTGCTATCTGGTAGGGATACGCAACAGAGGGCACGGCACCAGGACAGGTCCGCCAAACAATTACCATGTAGAGTTCTCGCACAGCCAACCCTGGAAGGGGCTTAATGCCATCAACTTCAATTGCCGCTACACACACGCCCAGATATTAGGCAGTGCGATCTTTAGGCTTGCAGGCTCGCCTGCAGCAGAGGCCTGGCCTGCGCAGGTCCATATCAATGGTACAAACCTGGCGGTTTCAGGCAGCCCGATGTATGGCTGTTATGTACGACTGGAGGCATTCAACGATGACTTTGCCGACCGCCACTTCCCAGGTGATCCACATGGCAATCTCTATGCCTGCTTTAGAACAGATAGCGGTAACATCGAGGCAGAGCTGAGATATGAAGGTGCGGATGTATCTGTGTACCGCAATAGGTACTTCAAGCAGAACCATAAAAGCCAAGATGATTGGTCAGATCTGCTCAATCTACTTGCAACGCTGGCCTATGCCCCGGAGGACAGGTACTACCAGGAGGTAAGCAAGGTGCTCAATGTCCGGCAATGGCTCAGGCATATAGCCTTGGACTCATTGCTGCTGAACTATGAGACAGGATTAAATAGGGGGATTGGCGATGACTTTTTCATGTATTGTGGGGCCCTTGACCGCAGATTTGTGTTGATACCGCATGATCTTGATACCATACTTGGTGAGGGCAACAGCCGTGGCGAGATCAATCAGTCAGTCTGGTCGATCGTGGATGGTGTGGCAGGTTCCGATGGTGTAGAAGGCCTAAAAAGGTTCTTTGATTGTGCAGACATCATCCCCCTCTACTATCGAACCCTAGTGGATCTATCAGCAGATCTCTTCAACCGACAAACACTCGATCCCGTAATAGACCAGACCATAGGGGCATTCGCGCCTGCAAGCCGCATCAATGCCATCAAGCAGTTCATTGACCAGCGCAGTGCCGCGGTGCTTAGCCAGATCCCAAGGGAGTTGACGATCGAAACAGGACTTCCCACAGTGGGTGGCTACCCTAGGACCATAAGCGGGACTGTAGGACTGCAAGGCACCTCTGATGCCACCAGGACCAGATCCGTGCTTGTCAATGGGATCCAAGCCAAATACTCCCCCAGGTCAGGGAGGTGGTCGTATGGCCAGGCAATGGATACGATCGTACCTCTGGTAATGCAAGGTGCTGTTTGGCGCTACCTGGATGATGGGACCGATCAGGGCAGTGCATGGGCCGACCCATCATTCGATGATTCATCTTGGAAGTCTGGGCCAGCACAGCTAGGCTATGGCGATATGGATGAGGCCACCGTGGTCTCATATGGTTCCAGCAGCAACAACAAGCACATAACCACGTATTTTCGCCTGAGATTCGAGGTGAGCCAGCCAGGTTCCTTCCAGATGCTACTTGTCAGGCTCCTGCGGGATGACGGGGCAGTGGTGTATATCAATGGCCAAGAGGTCATTCGCGATAACATGCCAGAAGGTCAGATCGATAGCAGCACACCTGCACTTTCCGTGGTCAGTGGTGCTGATGAGGGCAGGTTCTACGAATTCCAACTGCCAACAAAGGTATTGCGGCGAGGGACAAATGTGGTGGCCGTTGAGGTCCATCAGTCAGCGCGTACCAGCAGCGATCTGAGCTTCGATCTTGCCATAGATGGTGTGGTTGCAGGGCAGGGGCCTGCAGAACTTCTGCCAGGTATAAACCGCATGGTAGTCAAGGCATTTGATGGCCCGGCAGGCACTGGTCAGCAGGTGGGCCAAGGTCATGCCGACATCTGGTACGATGCAGGCAGCGTCCAATCGATCTCTGGGACCTTGGATGGTCCAGAGGCAAGATGGACTGCCCAGCAAGGGCCATATCAGGTACGTGGCGAGGTGATCGTGCCTGCAGGTACCTTATTGGTCATCGAGCCTGGTACCACCGTATTCTTCGAACCAGGTGCAAGGCTTACCATCAAGGGCCAGCTCATTGCAGAGGGCACTGAATACCAGCAGATCCACTTCACCAAGTCCCCGTTGATGCAGGGTAACTGGTTGGGGGTGCAGTTTGTGGATAGTCCGCTCGACAATAGGATATCCTGGGCAGTATTCGAATATGGTAGGACCAACGACGGTATGATAGGCCTGACCAACTCCTCAGTCAGGCTGGATCACGTCTGGTTCGACCACACAGATCTAAGGAGGATAAGGTTGGAGGGCTCCTCATTGGTCGCAAGGGATTGTGTATTCTCTGATATGTTTGCGCCTGATCAGGCACCAACTACCGACAACCTCAGCGAGCACATATGGGGAAGCCTTGCCCCAGGTGGCCAGTTCTTGGTGGAACGCTGCACCTTCGGCAAGGTCAAGGGGCACAACGACTGTATCGACATGGATGGGCCATCACGTCCTGCTGGGGTCATAGAGATCCGAGACTGCATCTTCGTGGGCGGAGGAGATGACGCCCTTGATCTTGAAGGGGATGCCTACATAGAAGGTAACATCTTCCTGCACTTCCACAAGGACCAATACAATACCGCAGCACACCATGGGAATGCCATCTCTGCCGGGGCAGGTAAGGAGTATATGGTGGTCCGCAATGTCTTCTATGACGTTGACCACGTTGCCCAGGTAAAGAATGGATCCTTCATGACCCTCTGCAACAACACGATCGTCAAGGTCTTGGCTTCATCCATCTACTTCGAACCCCCTGGAGAGCCTCAGTCATTTGGCAGAGGGGCAGTGGTTGGCGGCTGCATCTTTTGGGATGTGAACGAGCCTGTATTTGACAAGACCGAAAGGATCCAGCAATTGACCGTTGACCACAGTATCGTGCCAAAGACCTGGTGCGGACTTGGCACTGGTAACATAGATGCGGATCCAGCCTTTGTGAATGTAGACGGGGATTGGCACCTGCTAGCTGGCTCGATCGCGCATGGCACAGGGCCGCTTGGTCTAGACCTTGGGGCCATGATCGGGCCTGCGGCCGTTATACGTGGAGTAGATGGCCCTAAGGATTGGCGATCCAGGGTTGAGCTGCAGATTGGTGGGGCAGGCATCGTCAGCTATCGTTATAGCCTCCAGGGCCAAGATGGGCCATGGAGCCAAGAGCGGCCTATAGATATGCCCATCATCCTTGAGGATCTGCAAGATGGTCAAACTTATACCATCTTCGTAAACGGAAGGGATTGGGCAGGTAGGTGGCAACAAGATGTCAGCACATTGCAGTGGACTGTAGACCGCCGGGCGTATCAACTGAGGATCAATGAGGTCATGGCCAGTGCAGGCCAATCAGATTGGATTGAGATAGCCTATGACGGGCCTTCTGCCATCAATCTAGCTGGGATCTGCTTGAGTGATGATCCAAACAGGCCAAGGCAATTTGTGTTCAAGGATCCTACTATTGTCCAGCCGGGCCAGTATGTTGTCATATCCTCGAGCAAATCAGGTCTGCCATGGGCCATCGTTGCAGATCTAGGCCTTGATCCAGATGGCGACCGCATCTACATGTTCGATCAATCAGGTCAGCTCATAGACATGGTCGAGTTCGGCCCGCAGATACCTGGGCTATCCTGCGGCAGACAGCAGGGGTTATGGCGATTGACAGAGCCCACACCTGGTTCGGTCAACAGGCCCTATCCTCTAGGCGATCACAGGCTTGTCCGGATCAATGAGTGGCTTGCAACATCTGATACGGGGCCCGACTTTGTGGAGCTGTACAATCCTAATGCCTGGCCTGTGAACCTTGCAGGTATGGTACTGACCGACGACCTCGCAGGCACCAGCCATGCGCTGACCTTTCCGCCTTGTTCGTTTATCGGTGCCAACGAGTTCATAGTATTGCTTGCAGATGGCAAGGACAAGCCAGGCCGCCTACCATTCAAGTTATCAAGCGATGGAGAGGTACTGGCCCTGATCGATGGTGCTACTGGCAAGGTCATCCACAGCATCATCTTCGGGCCGCAGTATACTGGCGTATCCGAGGGCCTGCTACCAGATGGAGGCACAAGGCGGTCGTTCTTTGATGTACCGACACCTGGGCTGGCAAACATCCTGGGCTTCTGACGTTGATAAGGCAATTATTGGCAGGTTGGATCTTGACGTTGAGGGCCAGATAGTATCTACTTGTCGCCTGATTAGCTGATTGTGATTGGAAAAAACAGATGCCTGTGGGTCGGGCCCACAGAAGGTCTTGAAAGGATGCACAGATGGATCTTAGGACACTTACCCGGACCTTAGTCATTGTGGCATTAGCGATTACAGGTGGCTGCGCAACAGAGGCATACGACCTGAGGGTCAAGAACGAGGCACAGAGGCAGAGGATCCAGCAGTTGGAGGCAGAGCTATCTGCCACCAAGCTTGAGCTGGAACAGGCACGCAAACAGCTAGATAGCTACGGCAAGCAGGACACAGCGGAGGTGCAGGCCCTGAAGGCAAAGGTTGCGGTATTGGAGGCAGACCTTGACTCCAAGAAGGCCCTTATCAGCACCTTGCAAGACCGATTGGTCCATGGCGGAGCAGCACTACCTGTTGAGCTTACAGCAAAGCTGGACGAACTATCAAAGAAGTACCCGATCATCAACTACGACCCTACTGCAGGTTCATTGAAGATCAGTTCAGATGTCTTGTTCGAGAAAGGTTCGGATGTGGTAGCAAGTCAGACTGTAGAGGCCTTGAAGTCGCTTTGCGAGGTACTCAACAGCCCTGTGGCCCAGAAGTTCGACATAGTTGTTGCAGGTCATACAGACGACATACCTATTGAGAGGCCTGATACCAAACAGAAGCATCCCACCAACTGGCATCTGTCTGCCCACAGGGCCATAGCGGTCCTCAATGTACTTGCGGCCAATAATGTCAGCCCGAACAGGCTGAGCATAAGGGGGTTCGGTGAGTACAGGCCTGCTGCACCTAATGCCCCTGGCAAGAAGGGCAATCCACAAAACAGGCGGGTAGAGATCTACCTCGTGCCGCAAGGTGCCTAGGTGAATCGGGGCGACTGGACTCGAACCAGCGACCTCTAGACCCCCAGTCTAGCACTCTAACCAATCTGAGCTACGCCCCGAGTCGGTTTGTATTCTAATCGGCGTCCTTTGACTGGACAACTGGTTTTGTTGGGTCATTGCCCAATAGTATCTGTATCGCCACATGTCCACAGGTCAGGCCGAATATCCCCGTCAAGGTCGGTAGGCTCCCTAGGGGCCTGCGAGGCCTGCCCCTTTGGAATGTCTGGTCCATAGGTTGGGGGCATCTGGCCTGATATGCCCCAGGTGGCAATGGTTCTATGGAATACACAGCGATTATCCGGTCCATTGCCACATCCAATGCCCTCAGCCCCTTCCTGATCCTCCTGGCCAGGGGACAGGCGGAGGTACTGCCAAGGGGGCCGATCCTGATCCTCGTTGGATCGGTCCTGAGGGCAGCGCCCATGCTTGAGACCGTAGGTATCTGCTGCCTAGCCAGCTCGGCCAACAAGCTGACCTTTGGTGCCAGGCCGTCTATCGCATCGATAACCACGTCAGGCCTGCCTTCAATGACCTGGCAGATGGTCGCACGGTCAACAAACAGCTCTACAGGCTCTACCTTGCAGTCTGGGTTGATCTGCTTTACACGCGTGGCTGCGGCCTGTACCTTAGACATGCCGAGATTCGGCTCAATGGCCAGAAGCTGCCTATTAAAGTTCGAATACCTGACCTGATCAAAGTCCACCAGGCGCAATCTGCCGATCCCCGCACGCGCGAGGGACTCACAGGCATAGCTACCTACAGCCCCAAGGCCTACCACGACCACAAAGGAACCTGCAAGCCTCTGGTAGCCATCCTCTCCTATAAGGGCCTTAAGCCGGATAAACCTGTCTGATGGATCACCGCCTTGCATATTTTACAAGAGACCTGCTATTAGCTTCTGTGCATTTTCCCACACCACGCGTGCAATCAGATCAGGCTGCTCGGACCGCAGCCTTGCCACCCCCTCCAATATGGGCCTTAGGTTGGCAGGCTCATTGCGATATCCAGCCTCTGCCTGGCCCTTGGCAGAGAGCCGGTAACCTTCCGGGGGCGGCAGGTCAGGGGCATCTGACTCCAATAGGAGCCTATCGAGCGGGGTCTTCAGCAGGGCCTGTTGGGCCCTCTTGCGGCCTTCCTGCAGGCAATTGCCTGCAAAGGAGAAGAATGCATTCAGTCTTGACAAGGGTTCCAACAGATCGACAGACCCACCATACGCATGGATGATAAGGCCAGCAGGGAACGGCCCAAATCTTTGCAATTCCTCCATCAACAGTCCCCATGCCCTCAGGCAGTGTATGCATGCAGGCCTACCCAGTTCCCTGGCCAGTGCCAATTGGGCCCTGAAGGCAGGAAGCTGCAATTCCATGCGGGCGTCCTGGATCCATCTATCTAGGCCTATCTCGCCTACGCCTGATGGCACCAAGCGGAGCAGGCCTTCCAAACTGGTCAGCCACGCGGCAGGCGGACCATCAGGTACATACCAGGGATGCAGGCCAAAGAATGGCACGATCCTGACCCCATATTGCTGGCCGGCCAGGTCTTTGACCTGATCCCAATCACCTGGCTCTGACCCATTGCACAACAATACCGCCACACCAGCCTGCCTTGCGCGGTCCAGCACCTCTGGCAGGTCATCCTTGAATGCCTCTGCTTGCAGGTGCACGTGGCAATCTATAAGCTGATACGTCATGAAGGATGATTCTAGCCGGTCATATGGTCCTTTGCCAACCGCCTCCAGTACTGGCATGCAGCCTTGTCCTGTCTATATCGGTGTGGCTGGCTGGTCTTACCCGGATTGGGATGGCTACGTGTATACCAGCCAGACTGGTGATCACCTTGCATACCTCAGCAAGTTCGTGGATTGCATAGAGATCAACAGCACCTTCTATAGGCCGCCTGCGATATCGGTGGTCAGGTCGTGGTTGGAAAAGACCGCATACAAACCTACATTCTTCTTCACTGCCAAGCTTCACCAGGACTTCACGCATCAAGGCAAGGTTGATCCACAGACGGTAAGGCAGTTCAAGACCGGATTTGCGCCGCTGCTTGGGGCAGGGAGGCTCAGGTTCCTGTTAGCCCAGTTCAGATACGATTTTGCCGACACTCCGCAGACACGAGGGCACCTTACCAATATCGTCGAATCCCTTCGCGATACATTCAGGATAGCAATCGAGCTAAGGCATAGATCCTGGCAAGAGGATTCAGCGTTAGAATTCTTAAGGAGCTTGGGCGTTACGGTCTGTAACCTGGACTATCCTATAGGCAGGCAATCATTCCAGCTTCGCTGCTGCACCATAGGATCCGATGGGTACTTTCGCCTGCACGGTCGCAATGCAGCCATGTGGTTCAGCAAGGCAGGTAGGGATCAGACCTATGATTATTATTATAGCCGCGCCGAGTTGGAAGGTATAAGACAGAGGATCATGGAGTTGGGTCAGGCTCTAAGATCCCTGACGGTCATCATGAATAACCACTATCGTGGGTCCGAATTGGCCAATGCGATTGAGCTGAAGTTCTTGCTCACAGGGGCCAGGCAACTAGCTCCTGATGCCCTGATCAGGGTATATCCAGCCCTTGCCCAAGTAGCGGAAAGTGACATGGTCGATCCTGGAAGAGATCTTCTGACTGGAGTATAGGGCACAGATGCCCATCCTTGTAGACCGGCAACAGGCTGTAATCGCAACGGCCAGATCAAGCTTGAGCACGCCTCTGGGTCAGGTATAATTACCGAAGTTGGTCTTGCAATCGTAAGGAGATGAATGATGGCAGCAAAGATCTATTATGAACAGGATGCCCCGATCGATGCCCTAAAGGGCAAGAAGGTGGCGGTCATTGGTTATGGCAGCCAGGGGCATGCACACAGTATGAATCTTAGGGATAGCGGCATACAGGTCGCTGTTGCAGAGCTACCTGGCACCCCCAATTACAAGCTCGCACAGGAACACGGCTTTAGCCCCGGAGATATCAAGACCGCGATGGATGGCGCGGAGCTAGTGATCGTGACCATACCTGATGAGATCCAGGCAAAGGTCTATCAAGAGCAGATCAAGCCAAATCTGAGGCCAGGCCAGACGATGGGTTTCTGTCATGGGTTCAATATCCACTTCAAGTACATAGTCCCTCCAAAGGAGATCAACGTGGTGATGATCGCGCCAAAAGGGCCTGGGCACCTGGTCCGCAGTGAGTATCAGAAGGGCGGTGGTGTGCCTTGCCTGCTCGCGGTCTATCAGGATGCAACTGGCACTGCCAAGAAGATCGCGCTTGCATGGGCCAACGGCATGGGTGGGGCCAGGGCAGGGGTCATCGAGACCACGTTCAAGGAGGAGACAGAGACAGATCTATTTGGCGAGCAGGTAGTCCTGTGTGGTGGCCTTACCGCCCTTATAAAGGCAGGTTTCGAGACGCTTGTGGAGGCAGGCTATCAACCTGAGATCGCATATTTCGAATGCCTCCACGAGGTCAAACTCATAGTGGACCTGATGTATCAAGGTGGCTTGAGCTATATGAGATATAGCATCTCCAATACCGCTGAATACGGAGATCTTACCAGAGGCCCCAGGATCATAACAGAGCAGACCAGGCAAGAGATGAAGAAGATCCTGCAGGAGATCACCTCTGGCCAATTCGCCAAGGAATGGGTGAATGAGTATCAAAGCGGCCTGAAACGGTTCAATGAGCTATACCAGAAGGACTACAACAGCCTGCTCGAACAGGTCGGTAGGAGACTCCGCAAGATGATGAAGTGGATAGATGTGAAGGAGGTATAGAACCTTATATCGCGCCATGGCAAGGAGCCCTTGTATGCGAAACCGAACCCTCGGGTTGATCTTCATACTGAACTTGGCCTGGCAGGCTGGGCATGCCTATGCTGTCGGAACCATAGAGCAATCAGGTCCCAGGCCTGTGCTGATATTGCCCATGCAGGATCGGCAGGGAAAGAGCTTGCGTATCGATGGCCTGTTCTTCCGAACTCTGTCGGAAAGGACCGTATTACCATCTGGCTTGCAGGTCAGGACAGGCGATACATTGCACGCAACGCTGACCTTGGACGGCGGCCGCACGGTCAATATCTCTATTGAACCGCAGGACCAGGACTATCTGATAAGGCTCACTGTGGATCCAAACAGGGATATCATCGGATGGGGGCTTGCCATAGAGGCAGCGGATGGCGAGTACTTCACTGGCCTTATGGAAAGGGTGGTAGATGGGCCACAACAGGCCTCTTGGGCACCAGGTATAAAACAGGCAATGGACCTTAGGGGTCAAAGGGTAGAGATGATCCTCAAACCCACCACATCTGTCTATGCACCCTTCTATCTGTCCTCTGCCGGTTATGCCACATTCGTAAAAGGCACTTGGCCTGGCCTATACGACTTTTGCGTGACCGACCCGAATAGGGTCAAGATAGAATTTGAAGGACCTACCTTTGAGATGAAGGTATATGTAGATAAGGACCCTGCAGACCTAGTCTGCAGGCATGGGATGGATGCCGGGCCGCCAGTTATGCCACCTAGGTGGATGTTCACCCCTTGGCGATGGAGGGATGAACACAGGCATCGGACCGCGTACTATGATGGCACCCCGGTCAAAGGGCCTTTCAACTCCGAGGTAATGGAAGATATCTTGATGATGACGGCCTTTGGGATCCCGTGTGGGGTCTATTGGGTAGATAGACCCTACGGCCCAGGTAGGCTCGGATACGACGATTTCGAGATAGACCCGAACAGACTTCCCCATTTTCCAGAGATGGTCAAGTGGCTCAACTCCCTTGGGACCCAGATGGTCCTATGGATCGGTCCTTTCTTCCAAGGCCAGATGGAGAAGGAGGCACTTGCTAAGGGCTATAACCTGCCTGGCCAGAGGCCTATGCCTAACAACTATCCGCTGTGCGACTTTACCAATCCCCAAGCAAGGGCATATTGGCAGCAGGGGCTCTCAAAGCTGGTAAGGCTTGGTGTGGCAGGTTTCAAGCTAGACAGGGCAGAGGAGGACATACCTGACGGTGGGCCATTCAATGTCTTTGATGGCAGGTCGCTGCGTGAACAGAGGAATGACTACCCGGTGATGTACCTACGGGCTGCCTATGAACTTGTAAGGCAGTTTAGGGGTGATGACTTCGTCTTGATGCCTAGGGCCGCCTATACAGGTAGCAGCCGATATGGCGTGTTCTGGGGCGGTGACATCGGTGGCACACAAGAAGGGCTACGGGCCTCAATCATTGCAGTACAGCGATCAGCGTTGATGGGATATCCATTCTGGGGTTCGGATACGTGCGGGTATAACCAGCAATTGCTAGAACAGGAGGTCTGCGCTAGGTGGCTTGGGTTTAGCTGCTTTTGTCCGATCATGGAGGTAGGTCCGACTAGGAATGTGGGGTTCTGGAACCTACCTCGGCAGCCTAGCTACGATGAGGAGTTGATCGCCATCTGGAGGCTTTATGCAAGATTGCACCAGCGGCTGATAGACTACGGCTATGAGCAGGCAAAGATCGCCCATAAGACCGGCATGCCGATTGTTAGACCCCTGTTCCTAGTTGACCCAAATGCCCCAGAGGCATGGTCTAATTGGTGGACATACCTCTATGGGCCAGATATCGTGGTCTCACCAATATGGGAAAAGGGCAAGCGGACCTGCCAGGTGTATCTGCCCAGTGGATCCAAGTGGCGATACGCATGGCAGCCAGATACGGTCTACCAAGGTGGTCAAACCGTGACCGTGCAGGCGGAGCTATACCAGACCCCATTCTTTGTACGTGTGGGCGCGGATCTTCCGATCGGCGACCTGAACCAGGAATACCGACAATCCAGGCAGATCGCCCAGCAGAGGCCCAATCTGGCCGAGCTGGAAAGGGATGTGATAGGCTGGTTCGAAAAGCTCAAGGCAGATTGAAAGGGTAGGCGATGCATTGGCTTTTCTGTGGCCTGTTGGTGTTGTCAGGCCTATTGTCTTTAGGCAGGGACCTTGAGGCCGATCAAGTAAGTACTGCAATAAGATTGAATACTATAGGCTACCTGCCTGGGTATCCAAAGGTTGCCTCTATCGCTGCCGATTGTCAGAGGTTCTCTGTCCTTCGCAAAGGAGACAACGCAGTAGTACTGGAAGGCATAGTGACTGGGCCTGTATCAAATGCCGATACCGGCGAGCAGATATACCTGGCTGACTTTTCGAGTGTGATAGAGCCAGGTTCATATCAATTGGATGTGCCAGGTGTGGGCAGGTCACCTGTCTTTCGGATAGCAGAAGATCTATATGTCGAGCCATTCTATCTTGTTATGCGCGGGATGTACCTGTGGCGGTGCGGCACTGCGGTCAGGGCTGTTTACAAGGGGCAGGTATTCGAACATGGAGCCTGTCACCTCCAGGATGCCTGGCTGGATCTGATCATACGCGATCATGTGCGCAAGGATGGCACAAAGGGCTGGCACGATGCTGGAGATTACAATAAGTATGTAGTAAATGCAGGTGTCACGGTCGGCTGTTTACTGAGGGCATGGGAGGACTTCCCTGCTGTTTCGAAGCTCTTACTGGACATACCTGAATCTGGTGGCCAGTTGCCTGACTTCCTGGCAGAGGTCAAATGGGAGCTGGATTGGCTGCTGACCATGCAGGATAAGGACGGTTCGGTCTTTCACAAGCTCAGTACAAAGGATTTTGGCGGGTTTATCCTCCCAGAACAAGAGACCACCGATCGTTACTTCGTGCCCTGGTCGAGTGCGGCCACCGCCGACTTTACTGCCATGATGGCGATGGCATCCAGGCACCTTCGGCCCTACGACCCCAATTACGCACAGCGATGTCTGGACGCAGCCTGGAAGGCATATGGATTCCTAAAGGCACATCCTGATAACCACGATCCAGATATGAAGGGTGTTACTACGGGTGCCTATACCACGAAGGACCCAGACGACCGCCTCTGGGCTGCAGCAGAGCTTTGGGAGGCCACAGGGGATCCTGATGTACTGGCCGATCTGGAAGACAGGATCAGGGCCATAAACTGCAAGGTAGACATAGACTTCGATTGGGGCAGCGTTGCAAACCTGGGCCTTTTCACCTACGTAGCCTCCTCCAGGCCAAATAGGGAACCAAACCTTGTGCAAAGGGTATCAGAGAACATCCTCTCTGTTGCTGATCAGATCGTGTCCACGGCCAGGTCGCATGGGTATGCAAGGCCCTTGGGATCCAGATACTACTGGGGCTGCAACGGGTCCGTTGCCAGGCAATCGCTAGTCTTGATGGCCGCCTATAGATTCCAGCCAAGGCCTGAGTACATGCAGACCTGTCTAGACGCAATAAACCACTTATTCGGACGGAACTGTCACGGAAGGTCATATGTAACAGGCCTTGGCTACATGCCGCCTATGTATCCCCATGACCGAAGGTCAGGGGCAGATAAGGTGGTCGATCCATGGCCTGGGTATCTTGTCGGCGGGCCGTGGCCAAGGGCGATGGACTGGAATGATGTACAATCCGATTACAGGACCAATGAGATAGCGATCAACTGGAATGCCGCATTAATATACGCATTGGCAGCATTCCCGCCACAGTAGCCACAAAGAAGGAGTAACCAGATGCACCTTGCCAAGGATCTGTCATGCATCGTGCTACTATTGAGCACCTGGGCCTATGCCTCTTTATTCAACGTGCGAGAATACGGGGCAAAAGGGGATGGGCAGGCACTGGATAGTCCTGCCATCAACAAGGCCATACAGGCAGCATCACAGGCAGGGGGTGGGATCGTGTATCTGCCAGCAGGGACGTATCTGTCGGGTTCTATCAGATTGAGAAGTCACATTACCCTGCAGATAGGCCCTGGGGCCACAATAGAGGCCACAGGTGACCCCAATGCCTATGATCAGGCAGAACCGAATGAGTATGGAGACAGATACCAGTACCAGGACTATGGCCATAGCCATTGGCACAACAGCCTCATATGGGCAGAAGGGCAGGAGGACCTCACGATCATGGGACCTGGCAGGATCTATGGCAGGGGGCTAACCAGGTCTCAACCTCGTAGGGGCCAGCCTGGTCCTTATGTTGGAAACAAGTCTATAGCACTAAAGAATTGCCGCAATGTCACCATCAAGGACCTGACCATCCTTCAGGGCGGGTGGTTTTGCATCTTGCCTACAGGGGTGGACAACCTGATCATAGAGAATGTCAGGTTTGACACCAACAGGGACGGGATAAACATAGATTGTTGCCGGAATGTCCGGATCTCCAATTGCTCCATAAACTCTCCATTTGACGACGCGATTGTACTAAAGAGCAGCTTCGGCCTAGGCATGTTTAGGGCAACAGAGGATGTCACAATCACCAATTGCCTTGTAAGCGGCTTCCGCATGGGCTCCATGTTGGATGGCACATTCGTCCGTGATCCGATGCGTGCCCCTGACCGTGACGGACCTACCGGCAGGATCAAGTTTGGCACAGAGTCCAATGGTGGCTTCAAGAATATTACCATCTCCAACTGTGTGTTCGACTACTGCCGTGGCCTGGCACTGGAGACGGTGGATGGTGGTCTACTGGAGGATGTTACCATCACAAATATTGCGATGCGAGATATATGGAACTCGCCGATATTCTTGAGGCTAGGCAGCAGGATGCGGGGTCCGGAGGGTACACCGATAGGCAAGCTGCAGCGGGTGCTCATAAGCAACATAGTGGTCTACAATGCCGATCCTAGATACTGTTCTATCATTAGTGGCATACCAGGCCATTATATTCAGGATATAACGATCAAGAATGTCATGATCCTCTGCAAGGGTGGCGGCACAAAGGAGGATGCCCAGAGGACACTGCCTGAGCGAGAGGATGCCTACCCTGAGCCAAGCATGTTCGGAAGGACACCTGCATATGGCTTCTTCATAAGGCACGCCAAGGGCCTTATCCTGGAGCAGATACGTCTGGCCTTCCAGGATCAGGACATGCGTCCTCCATTTATACTTGAGGACGTAAGCGGCATAGAGTTACGGTTTGTCGATACCCAGCACGCTCAAGACGTGCCAATACTGGCCTTGAAGGATGTACAAGACCTCCGAACCTTCCAGTGTAGGTCTGTAGCAGATACGGTCATAGAGAAGGCGGATCGCAAGGATATCTACCACTGATCCAGGGGCCTGACAGGCACGGCCCTTACATCACCGCCATCAGGCCACACAGGCGAAAGTAGTATTGCAATCATGACCTTACCAGGCCCCGAATCAACCCTGGCCAATAGCCGCCTGACGCCCTTGTTCTGCGCCTGTGGCTGTTCTTGCTGGGCCGAAGCAATGGCAAAACTCGCGCTATCAGGCCACAGGATCCTTGCTATGAGCTGGCGGCCTTCATGCTCCAATATGGCCATACCATGCTCACTTACCGTGATAGCGGCATCGGTGGTCATCGCCCAGGTGATCTGACCATGCCTTGACATTACAAACTCATCCTGGACCAAGACGGCCCGTCTGCCTTCCATTAGGCTGATCCCCCGCACGGCCTTCTCTACATACGGCCTGTACGCACTAGTCAGGTCCAAGATCGCATATGGAGCCTCGGTGTTTAAGCTGGTCTTAGTAAAACTTGCCTTACCATATGGATCCTGATCATGACCATCTATGGTCGGCACATTGTGACTAGCGGATCGCAGCCTGTAATACTGCCATCGCCTGCCATCCCTGCCCGACTCCCAATACCCTGGAAGGTTGTAATTGTCAGACCCGAGGTCCCTGGCCCATCGCACACCTAATGCATCCAGCTCGAAGTTGCCCAGGTCGAGGTGCCCGTGGTTGACCTGGTTGTAGCCAGCCTTTATCCCGACAAAAAGGGCATTGGGATCCTCCCAACTGCTCCTAAAGACCGCTATCTCCACAGGCCCTCTGAAATACCTATCCAGATCGAGTCTTGGTGCTTCCCTTGATGTCGGTACGTACCAGATGACATGTTGCGGGCTGGCAGTACCCTTAACGAGGACCTGGTGCTCAGACCACGCATACAGGGGCATATCGTATACCTCCGCAAGCCAGAACATACATGCCATCGGTCCCCGCCTGCTCCTTTCACCTACATCGGCAAAGTTCAGGTAAAGGCCCGTTGGACCAGTGGTGTAGATAGAGAACATGCCTGCTTTGGAGAGTCCATCCGTCTTCAAGAGGCCTGCATCGCTACCGCAGGCAGTCATCAATGCAGCCATGCCATAAGCTGTATAGCTGGTAGCATATCCCCAGTATCCAGGGCCTTCTGGCCATGACCCATCTGGACCGTATGTCCTTAAGGCAGAGGGCAGGGACTTGATGGCAGCGGGGATTATGACCTGTGCATAGCAGGGATCCGTATCGGCAACCGCCAGTGCCCCAATGATCAACCCACCATTGCAGACCTGGTTCCAGTTGAATTCGCTCCTGACCCACCACGTGTCCTTATAGGCCTGGAGCCCTGGCTCGAGCCCATGCCTGATCAGACCGGTCCTGATCCTGTCCCTGGTCTGCTCATCCATGTAGGTGTACAGCCAGTCATAGCCGATACCAACTGCATGAGACATCTCTGCAGTGTCGAGGAAATGTGATGGATTCCAGTCAGGAAACCCGCAGACGGTCAACATCTGCTCAATGGCCTTGTCTGCATATTGTCCTTGGCCTGTCCACCTCCGTGCAAACCCAAGGGCATAGACCCGATCAAGACACGCACGGCTGACATGCAAGAGCCTAGGACCTATCTTCTGGTACTCCAGAGGCCTGGCGTCCAGATAAGACCTTGCCTGACGCAATACGTCTGCAACATATCTGCGCAACACCGCATCGTTCTCTGCCGACTCCTTTAGCCCCTTGAGCCTCTGCTCGGTCAGCAAGATCCTGGGATGGTTGGGCTCGAGCCTAGCGAGCAGCTGATCTTGCAACGCGGATCTCCTTGCATCCACTTCCTTTGCCACATCTGGAGCAGTAGCTATTGCCACAAGCCACAGCAGTGTGATTAGTTCGTTACACATAGGTCGTCCCTGTAGTCATTGCCATTGTCGGGGCTATTCTACCAGGATAGGGTTGTGTGGTGAAGCGATTGCAGTACCCGCAATGCCTACCGCATGATAGCAATCTGTATCCCTCTAGCAGACACGCACCCCTAGGGACCTTCCAGACTCACTTACATAGGACCCTTGCCTCTTGCCAGGTTACACTTGCCCTAAAAGGCCACTGTGATGGCTTCCTGGCACAGTATCATCCAGATCGCTGGCCTGGCCGACTGGAAGGCTACGCCGAGATTTTTCTGAAAGGAATCCGCGATCAGCGCAAAATATACTAACGGATACATGTGTTCGGGTCTGCCGGATACGGTGGGAAGATTGGACAAAAAGCAATTGGAAGAGATCACGGTCCACTGGACCAAGGCACAGGTCTTGGTGTCGGCCTTCGTCTGCTCTATGGTACCTGACTTCCAGGACGCAGAGGACCTGGTCCAAGAGGTCGCAGTGACGATAGTGCAAGAATACCATAGGTATGACCGCACACGCCCTTTTGCCCCCTGGGCCATGGGGATCGCCAAGAACAAGGTCCTGATGTACAGGCGGGATAGGCTCAGGAAGGGCTTGATGATGACGCAAGACGCGATAGAGAAGGTGGCGGTGGTGTACGAGCTGGAGCACGCCCAATTCGACAGGATGCGTAGGGCCCTGAGGGTGTGTATCAGTAAGATAAGAGACCGCTGGCGGCAGGTCCTGGAGATGCGGTACATCCGCAAATTCAGCACCACCATGATCGCCTCTCAATTGGGCCTGACAAACAATGCAGTGCTTATCACACTCCACCGCATACGCCTGGCACTGAGGGACTGCATCAACAGGCAGATAGGGTCAGAGGAGGCATTGTGACTGGCGAGCCAGAGATCCTGATCAGCCGTTACCTGTACCACAGGCAATCACTGACCGAGCAGGACATGCGTATGCTATGTGACTGGATCGCCAAGGACTATACCAATGCCAGGCTATTCGCTGAGGCTGCCTTCATACATCGAGCCGCCTATGACTACCTCTTGGCCGAACGGATACGGACTGGTACTTCTGGGCCTCCGAGCCAGACCCCGGATGACCTGGGACTGACTTGGGATAGTCAGTTCTGGCAATGGATCCTGGAGTATGAGAAGACTGCCCCTGGGGTCCCTGTGAAAAGGCCTGAACCAACGAATACCTCCGCGGTCGAGGCTGATTCCCGGCCACAGGCCAGAAGGGCGAACAAGGCACAGTTGGTACTGTGGGCCTGCGGGCTATCGTTGTTGGTGTTTGTGTGTGTAGTGGCGGCTCTCAACTGTCTATGCCCACATCCAGTTGCTACAATCAGCAGGGTCATCCAGCCTGTCTGGGAGGGGCCTGTGGAACTTGGCCCCGGCACGCGCATTAGCGGCCGCAGGTTGCCTTTGCGTCTAGTTGGAGGGGCTATTGCCATTGAATTCGACAGTGGGGCCGAGCTGGTGGTGGAGGCCCCTGCAGAGTTCGCACCTAGGGCAAAGGACCAAGTAGATCTGCGGTTGGGCCGGCTGTTCGCGCGGGTGCCGCAGGGCGCCAGGGGCTTTGTAGTGGACACGCCTCTTGGCCGTGCGGTAGACCTTGGCACACAGTTCGGTATCCGGGTGGAGTCTAGCGGCGTCAGCGAGGTGCACCTGTTCAAGGGCCGACTTGCACTGGCGCCGTTGACTGCACGTAGAGGCAACAAGCCGATCTTGCTGTCCGAGGAACAGGCCAAGCAGGTCAGCATTGACGGCCTGGTCCGCGACATCCCGTTGGCAAGGAGGGACTTTGTGCGCATGATCGACCCCTGCACTGGGCTGATCTGGAGAGGAGAGCCGATCGACCTGGCCGACCTGTTAGCAGGAGGCAACGGTTTTGGTACAGGGATACGGTCGGTTGGCATAGACCCTCGATCCGGTATTGTTTACGCAGGTGATCTGAGCCACCAGCCCAAGGCCTTTGGCAAGAAGGGATACTTTCTAGTCAAGGAATTGGATGACGTAGATGGTGTGTTTGTTCCTGACGGGAGCCAAGGTCCTGTGGCCATCTCGTCCGAGGGGCACCAGTGGAAGGACTGTCCGGATACCACGTCTGCCTATTGGACGTTTATCACTGGCAGACCCTTGCTGAGACTCTACGGGCGGGATAAGTACTCTGCCAGATTCGGTGGTCGGGTGTATGGCACACCGGATAGCCCTGGTATCCTTATGCACTCCAACGCCGGGATTACCTTCGACCTGGACAAGATAAGGGCTAGACTACCTGGTCTTGTACTGAGGCAGTTCAGCACCATTTGCGGGATAGTGGAGGGCGAGGACCTGGGTAATGTGGCGGTTTTCTGGGTATTGGTGGATGGGCAGACGCGAGGGCAATTTCGCGCGGCAAGCCGGGATCCAGGCCGATACAGTCAAATAATAGTCCCCTTGAGGCGTCTGGACCGGTTCTTGACCCTAGCCACCACCGACGGTGGTGACGAGAACGATCATGACTGGTGTCTGTTCGGCCTGCCTTATCTAGCTGTTGAGCAGGAATAACATTCGTGCAATTACTGAGACAGATCCCTCTTTGATGGAGGATGGTTATGGGTACAAAGACGATGATCATAACCGGGTCTGACCAAAGGCCAGGTCAATTGCCTAGCAGGCAATATATAAGCCAAAAGGTCAAGAATTGAAAAAGGAGGATTACTATGTGTACAATTAAGAAAATCGGGCTTGCATGTATCGTTGCGTTAGCAAGCGTCGTGACAGTAGGTAGAGCAGAATTGGTGGGCTGGTGGAGGTTTGATGGTAACTATGAGGACTCTTCAGGTAAGGGCAATCACGGCACGCCAGTGGGCCAGCCAACATTTGAGACCGGCCAGTTCGGTCAGGCCCTTAGCTTGAATATCAGCTCCACGGATCAGTATATAAACTGCGGCACAAACCTGGGGTTTACGACGATTGGGGATGGCGGGACCTCAACTGGTTTGACCATAGCTGTTTGGGTCAACAGGTCCATTGTCGGAGGGGACAGGAAGATCTGCGGAAACATCACAGAGACGAGTTGGGCTGCAGGCCATGGCTACAAGCTGGCCATATATAACGACCTGTTGGAGTTGGACATCAGGGACTCAGTGGGCAGGTTCTTCAGCAGGGATGTGGCCCCTCCTGCCACCGGACCTTCCCTGGCGGTTGCAGGTACCTGGTTCCATGTGGCCATGGTCCTTGATGATGTAGCAGATACGCTGACCGAATACATCAATGGTACGCCAGGCAGGGTGTGGATCAACGTCACTAGAGGCATAGCGGCCTCTACCAGCGAGTTTAGGATCGGGACCGACACACCTAATCACAACACTGGCAGGGTATTCAGGGGGTTGCTTGATGATCTGAGGATATACGACAACCCACTGACTCCTGCTGAGATCCAGGACGTGATAAAGGGCCTCGGGCCATCGCGTGGCCGGGCCAGCTCGCCCAAGCCAGAGGACCGAGCTGCGGACGTGCCCAGGGATGCGGCCCTTTCTTGGGCTGCTGGTGCATATCCCTGTACGCACGATGTGTACCTGGGTCTAGCTTTTGAAGACGTCAATACTGCCAGCAGGACCACACCCAAGGGTGTGCTTATCTCTCAGGACCAGGCCGCTACCACATTCCAGCCTTCAACTCCACTGGAGTTCGGCAAGACATACTATTGGAGGGTGGATGAGGTCAACACCAGCCCAGACCATACCATCCATAAAGGCCTAGTCTGGAGCTTTACTGTGGAACCCTATTCCTATGCGGTTAGACCTACTGTAGCAACTGCATCCAGTCAGCTCAACAACGACACTGGGCCTGAAAAGACTATTGATGGCTCAGGGCTGGATGATAAGGATCAACACGGTACTGGCGAGAAGACGATGTGGCTGACATCTACTGGCCCTAAGCACTGGATCCAGTTCCAGTTCGATAATGTCTATAAGCTACACCAGCTTTGGGTCTGGAACTTCAACCAGGTGATAGAGCCTATCCTTGGCTTTGGCGCAGAGAAGGTACTTATAGAGGCATCGCAGGATGGCGATACCTGGACGCAGGTCGGTACATATGAACTTGCCCAGGCCCCAGGAGAGACCACTGGACCTACAAGCATCATAGACCTGTCAGGTGTTGTTGCCAGGTACATCAGGCTGACTATAGAGAGCACCTGGGGTGGTCTTGCCCAGACTGGGCTTTCTGAGGTGAGGTTCTATCAGGTACCTGTGCGTGCATTCAATCCCACACCTGCAGATGGGGCTAGTGGTG
>JARYLO010000037.1 GCA_029907605.1 Sedimentisphaerales bacterium | reverse complement strand
CCATTGCGCTATCGGTCGTTTTCGACCTGACTAGGATCATACAGGCAGCCCTTGCCAATGCGAATCCCTCCAGGCAGACCTTGAGGTATCTAAAGGACACACTCGAGCTACTTGCAGGACAGATCCTGGGCATAAGGCTTGGCAGCCAGCTCAGCAGACCGCAGATTGTCGATGAACTGATCGAACTGATATTAAAGGAGCGCGCTGCTGCAAGGAAGGCAGGCGACTATGCCAAGGCAGATGCCCTTAGATCAGAACTACAGCGGCTGGGCATAAGTATCAAGGATACACCTAAAGGCACACTATGGACCATCACATGAGGATCCTTGGGATAGATCCTGGGCTTTTGGCCTGTGGCTATGGGTGCCTTGCAGTAACACACAGACCATGCCTTGTGGAGGCAGGACTTATACGCATCAAGGGCAGATTGGACCTGCCAGGCCGACTATGCCGGATAGCTGATGACCTGGACCAGATCCTTGATTCACTGCAGCCGGACATAGTAGCGGTCGAACAATTGTATGCGCATTATGCCCATCCACGTACCGCCATATTGATGGGCCATGCAAGGGGTGTGATCCTGTATAGGTGCGCGGCCAGGTCTATCAAGGTCCTCAACTTCAACCCCACCAGGATAAAGAAGTCCGTCACTGGCAATGGACATGCCTCAAAGCTGCAGATCCAGAGGGCAATCCAGAAGAGCCTGCACCTGGAAGAACTGCCTAGCCCACCTGATGTAGCAGACGCGATTGCAGTGGCACTCTGTTGTGCTGATACCATCTCGAGGGCCTCGTTAACAACTATCAGGACATAAGACCATGGGCAGCGAGAGGAATCAGATCCTGGCAGGGCTCTTCGAGCAGATGGCCGACCTGATGGAGATCCAGGGGGAGGATCCGTTTAGGATAAATACCTATCGGAAGGTAGGCAGGATACTGGCCGAACTGCCAGCAGATGCGGCTGATCTATTGGCAGATGGATCACTTGCCAAGATCCAGGGCATAGGCAAGTCGAGCATTGCAAAGATACAGGAGTTCCTCAGTACAGGTGCCATATCCGCACACCAACAACTGTTGGCCAAGTTTCCCGCCTCATTGCTGCACCTGTTGGATGTGCCAGGGTTGGGCCCAAAGGGTGTCAAGGCGGTCTACGAGCAGCTACATGTCAAGGACATAGAGGGCCTGAAGGCTGCGATAGCAAATGGGTCACTGGCAGCTCTACCAGGTTTCGGCCAAAAGAAGGTGGCGGCCATCGCCAAGGGCATAGAGTTCCTGGAGAGGTCAAGCGGCAGGATCAGGCTGGACCAGGCCGATGCCGTTGCAGGCCTTGTCACCGATTGGTTGCGCAGGCAACCAGGCATACAGATGGTCAGTCCAGCCGGGTCACTTCGCCGTTGCTGTGAGACCATCGGCGACGTGGACATACTTGTGACATTGTCCAGCCGCAGTTCCCAGCAGGATGCAGAGAGGCTCTTAGCAGACTTTGTAAAGGCCAATTTCGTAAAGGAGCCATTGGCAGCAGGGTCTACAAAGGCGTCTGCCTTGATAGATATAGGTGGCCCAGTGGTGCAGGTGGACGTCAGGGTCGTGCCAAACGCAAGCTTTGGTGCAGCCCTGCAGTACTTCACTGGCTCCAAACAACATAATGTCAAGCTCAGGGAGATCGCCATAAAGAAGGGCCTGAAGCTGAATGAGTATGCGCTCTTTGAGGTACATGGCCAAAAGGAACACGCGATCGCAGGGCCGGACGAGAAGGAGATATACACAAGGCTCGGACTTAGGCCCATAGACCCTAGGCTAAGGGAGGATAGGGGTGAGATAGAGGCTGCGGCCGAAGGTACACTGCCGGATCTCATCGAGCTCGGTCAGATCCGTGGAGACCTGCACGTCCACACCATCGCATCAGATGGTGCCCTGGACCTTGAGGAATTGGCGGATATGGCAATGGCCTTGGGCTATCAATACCTATGCATTACCGATCATTCACAATCCTCAGCCATAGCCAATGGGCTGGACGCTGCCAGGCTGGCCAAGCAGATAGATCGGATAAGGAGGTTAGACAGTCGCCTCAAGGGACTAACACTACTTGCAGGTACGGAGGTGGATATACTGGCAGATGGGAGATTAGACTATGACGATAAGGTCCTAGCCGACCTGGATTTTGTGATTGCCTCTGTTCACTCAGGGCTCAGCAGCCCTAGGGAGAAGGTCACGATGCGGACCCTTAAGGCCATGGACAACCCTTATGTCAACTGCATAGGCCATCCTACTGGCAGGTTGCTGGGGGAGCGCGATGCCATGGACCTGGACATCGCTGCGGTCATCGAGCATGCGGCACGGACACATACCGCCCTGGAGGTGAATGCAAACCCATATAGGCTGGACCTCAAGGACCTGCATTGCAGGATGGCCATACAGGCAGGTGTCAAGCTGGCCATAGGCACGGATAGTCACGATAGGGAAGGGCTTTCATTGATGATATATGGGGTCAATACTGCTGCCCGCGGCTGGGCAACTGAGGGCGATATACTCAACTGCATGACACTGGCCCAACTGAGAAGATGGGTTGCAAAGAAGCGCCCGCGTTGAGATAGACCGATCCGCTCTGGAGTGATCATATGTACTTTACCAAGATGCATGGCCTCGGAAACGACTATGTATTCGTCAACACCTTCGTGGAGGATTTGGCAGACCCTGCCACTACCGCCAGGCTCGTAAGCGATAGGCACTTCGGCATCGGCTCTGATGGGCTGGTACTCATAGGCCCATCAAGGGTGGCCGACGCCAAGATGAGGATATTCAACGCAGATGGCTCGGAGGCACAGATGTGTGGCAATGGCCTGCGATGCGTGGCAAAGTATGTGTTCGAACACGGCCTGGCAAGGTCCAGGGGGCCTTTTGGCCTGCCGGGCCAAGTGCCAACCTACAATGCATCCGTTGCCATAGAGACAGGCCGTGGGGTCCTGACCGTAGGTCTGGATGTAGACCAGAATGGCAAGGTAAGGAATGTCTGTGTCAATATGGGTCAGCCCATATTCGATCCAGAGGCCATACCTATCAGGGCAAGTCCGTCTAGGTCTGGAGGGCCAGTAGAGGTAAACATCCATGCAAGATGCCTGGATCTGACCGGATACTGCCTTTCCATGGGCAATCCTCATGTGGTCTTCTTTGTGGAGGACCTAGCCAGTATAGACCTTGCCTCAATAGGCCCCCAGATCGAACAGATGGACCTATTCCCCCAACGGACCAATGTGCACTTCGTCAAGGTGCTTGATAGTCGGCAACTCCGCATAATCACATGGGAAAGGGGCAGCGGCATTACACTTGCTTGCGGGACCGGCGCTTGTGCATGTTGTGTTGCAGCTGCTGCAACAGGCAGGGCTGAAAGACAGGTGACGACCATATTGCCAGGCGGCCAGCTATCTATCATCTGGCATAAGGCCGATGACTGCGTGTACATGACAGGCCCTGCCGTGGAGGTATTTGAGGGCCGCTGGTTGGGTTAGGAACCGTGGATTCGGATCACCCTTGGCTTGGTAAGGAACCTGCCGGCCAGGATCCTTCTGCCGCCTTGTTGACCGACGCCCACTCGCGTGACCTCCACCAAACAGCCCATGATCCCGCCTGATTCCAACACGCCACTGAGGGCAGGGACCAAGATCTGGACCTCTATGAGCGAGCCCACAGGGACTGCATCTGCAGCGATCGAGAGGGCGATCCCGCTGCTGCTTATATCCCTTGTAGTACCTGCATGTAATGGGCCACAACCATAAGGCCGCCAACGGATATCAAACACCAGCCCCAGCCTCGGCGTGGCCCTACGATCCCCAGACCCAAAGAAAGTTATGCCTCCGTGCATATCAGCCATCCTTGGTATCGCTGGCACCACATCCTGTGATGCCAGCACCGTCTTATATGCAACAGCCATTCCCGCCATGCAGGGAAGATCGCCTTTTATTGCCAATGGCTGTAAGCAGTGAATGTACCAACGCTTACCAGTAATAAGATTTACAAGGCCATAGGCACAAATGCCTTGATGTGCAGATGGGCGTTGATTGCAGGCAACATGGCCTTTTGCACGAGACCTGAATCCCTATATGCCAGGATCGATAAACCCATATGATCGTGCAGATTACGAACAGATCCCTACATTTGGTCTGTGTTGCCAAATCGAAAGATATGTTGAAATCCAACATCCCCCAGCTTGACAGCCATCCTGGCTATCCATATTATCACTACTGTAGCCGGACATGTATCTGGAGGTGTGTTCCGGCAGGTCTTTTTTTGCGATTGGGAAGTGCAGGCGTTATGAGTGGAGGAGTGGCACAGGTCTATTCTATTCTGGATTCACTGCCCATCGCAGCTCTCCTATACGATCAAGACCTATACTGCCTATGCTCAAATGCAATGGCCCAGGCCTTCTTGTCTGCAGATCGCCCGGTCTGTGATTCCTTGCACATGCATGCACCGATCTTCGATCGATCCACCTGGGCCCATTATTTGCACTCAGCGTTCGCCAGGCCCATAAACATCCAGCCTGTCTTGATACAGGTTGCTGGCACAGGGATCCTGGCCAGGATCACCTGTGCACCGGTCCGTGAGGAACTGGGCAACCCCACAAGGTTTGGGCTGCTTGCCATAGAGGAACTTGGGTCACCATCGTCAAGAGGCAACAGGGATGAAGGAGATGCATTGATCCTTCAGCTTGCCCATAGGATCAATGGCCCTCTTGATGGGGCCTGCAGGTCTATCTCACTTGCCATCAGGTATGTCGATAAGAGGGAGGACCTCCTACATTACCTCAGGTCAGGTCAGCAGGCCCTGACCGCTGCAAGGCAGTGCATAAGGCAGGTCCTCGACCATGCAGCCAAGGGCCTTGCGCCTGCCATGTCTATTGAGGGCCTGGTGGCCCAGGTGATAGAGGCCGTCAGGTCCAGATGGACAGGCGGCCAGATCGAGATATCCACCAGATATGCAGAAGGCCTGCCTGCTATTAGATTTCCAGGCCTTTTCCAGGTGCTCTGCAACCTGATCACTAATGCATTCGAGGCCATGCCGCATGGCGGCAACCTCACCGTAGAAGGCATGATAAGTCCTGACGCGCAGCTGGAGATCACGATCACAGACACAGGACCTGGATTTGACCAGAGGTTCTTGGATAAGGTCTTTCTGCCCTTCTTCACGACCAAACTGGATGGAACGGGTTTGGGCCTGGCTGTCAGCAAGGACATAGTAGAACAACGTGGTGGGAGCATCAGGCTGGACAACCAGCCTGGCAGAGGAGCGAAGGTGACCATAAGGTTACCGTTGAGCCAGATTACCTAGACAAGGAGGGTTTGATGAAGGGACAGACGATCTTGGTGGTGGATGATGATTCGATCGTTTTGGACTCATTGTGCAAATTGCTATCATCAGAAGGCCATCAGACAGAGAAGGCCGATTCATTCCAGAAGGCCGTCTGTATAGTCAAGAGCAAGGGCCTTTCCTTGGCCATCATAGATCTTCACCTGCCTGACGGCGATGGCCTGGCCCTATTGGACATCATACGTAGTGAACAGCCGCAGACCTCAGTAATAGTGATCACTGGATATGGCAGTATCACAACCGCTGTTAAGGCTATAAAGAAGGGGGCCTTCGACTACCTGACAAAACCGGTCATGGATGAAGAGCTCTGTCTGGCGGTAGAACGGGCGTTGGAACAGAGGTCCATACTTCTAGAGAATCAATCACTGAGGAACCAGTTGGCAGGCAGGTTCAGTCTTGGCAATGTGATCAGCCAGGATCAAAGGATGGCCAGGGTATTTGAATTGATCCGCAGCGTGGCAGACAGCGACACGACCATCCTTATGACAGGACCATCCGGCACAGGCAAGAGCATGCTTGCCAGGGCGATACACTATCACTCAAGTAGGAAGGATGGCCCCTTTGTCGAGGTCAGTTGCGGCGCGATACCTGAAACACTCCTTGAAAGCGACCTATTCGGCCACGTGCGTGGCGCATTTACTGGCGCCGTTGCAAACAAGCAGGGCAAGTTCCTGGCAGCAGATAAGGGCACAATATTCCTGGATGAGATAGCAAATGCCTCGCCGGCGCTTCAGGCAAAGCTCCTGCGGGTCTTGGAGGATAGGCAATTCGAGCCAGTAGGCTCCAATAAGACCTATACCATCGATACGCGTGTGATCTTGGCCACCAACAGGGACCTGGCACAGGAGGTCAAGGAGGGGCGTTTCAGAGAAGACCTTTATTACAGGATAAACGTCGTCACCATCGAACTGCCACCACTCTGTCAGCGAATAGGTGATGTGCCTCTGCTGGCAAGGCACTTTTTGAGGATATACTCAGCAAGGCATAACAGGCCTAAGGACGGCATAACCGACAGGGCCATGCAGTTGTTGGAACGATACGATTGGCCAGGGAATGTAAGGGAGCTGGAGAATGTCATAGAAAGGGCTGTACTCCTGAGCAAGGGCCCGATGATCGATATTGAAGATCTGCCGCCAGCCATCCATCAGGGTCCTCCGAATCAGGCACCTATAGGGATAGTGCCACTCAAGCAGGCAAAGACCGAGCCTGAGAAAAGGCTCATAGTGCAGGCCTTAGAGGCCAATCAATGGAATAGGCTGCGGACTGCAAAGGCCCTGGGCATCAACCGAACTACCCTGTACAAGAAGATGAAGCGGTATGGGCTGCTGTGATCCTACAACTGCCTGCCAATGGCCTGCGCGATCCTTCGAAGGACCTGCATCTCCGCCGCCAGTACATCCGGCCTGATGCACTGTGCGCCGTCAGAGGCTGCATGCTCAGGATCGAAGTGGCACTCGATGATCAGCCCGTCTGCCCCTGCCGCAACGGCCGCCCTGCACATCGCTGGCACCAGGTGGGCATGGCCTGTACCGTGCGAAGGGTCCACTATCACCGGCAGGTGGGTCCTGACGGCAAGCTCGGGCACGATCGCCAGTGCCAGTGTATTGCGTACGTACTGCTCGAATGTCCTTATGCCCCTCTCACAGAGGATCACATTAGGATTGCCTGCGCTGATTATGTATTCTGCTGCCAGTAGGAACTCATCCAACTGGGCGCTCATGCCACGCTTGAGCAGTACAGGCCTCCCCGATCGCCCTACCGCCTCCAGCAGCGGATAGTGCTGCATGTTTCTGGCACCTATCTGCAATACATCAGCATATTCAAGGCAGATATCAAGATGTTCTAGGCCAGTTACCTCCGTCACTATCGCAAGACCTGTCAACTGCCTGGCCTCTGCAAGGATCTTGAGCGCCTCTTCGCCTAGGCCCTGGAATGTATAAGGGCTGGTCCTGGGCTTGAAGGCCCCGCCACGCAATCCTACACAACCTGCCTTAGCAACGGCCTGCGCAATCCTGAGCAACTGATCCCTTCCCTCAACTGCACAAGGTCCTGCTATCACTGCTATCCTTTGACCGCCTATCGGTAATCTCTGAGGTCCGATCTCAACTATGGTCTTGGTGGACTTGACCTCAACGGAGGCAAGCTTATACGGGGCCAGGATGGGCACGATCTTCTCGACCATAGGGGCATTCTCTATGGCTTGCTTATCGACCATCCTCTTGTCGCCAATGCACGCAATCACCACCCGATCGGTACCATAGATCAGATGCTCCTTCATCCCAAACTCACGGACAAGACAAACTACGTGTTGGACATCCGCCTCTGTTGCACCTGGTCTCATCACAACGACCACGTCAAACCTCCGTCAGTAATTACCAATTATGGATTCATACGCCGTGCCCAACTGGCCCGCAAGCCTGAATATCATAGACACAACAAGCCCCATCACACCAAGGTAAATAAGCCTTGGGATCCATCTGGCCAAGGCAGTAAGGATCAACTCCGCACGCTCAGATGCTAGCTGCGATATCTTTTCCGTTGCCCTGTCGAGCTGGCCTGTCTCCTCCCCAATACGCCAGAGGTCCTGATATTCTGCAGGTACCTTGCCTGTCAGACCAATATATGTCGGCTGGCCCATCCTGACCGCCTCTGATGCTGCACGGATCTCCGGATATAACACGGTACCAGCACTGCCTGCAGCGAGATCCAGGCATTGATCTATGGGCAGCCCTGCCTTGTAGAGCATCCCAAAGCATCGCGCAAACCTACTGATCGACAACTCTAGCAGGCCTCTTCCCAAGAGCGGGACAAATAGCAAGGCCCGTTCGATGCCTCTGACGGCCAAGAACCTGGCAGATATGGGCACAACCATGCCAACTAGATAGAACGGACACAAGAATGCCGCCACATGTCATATGTATTGCCAAAGGTTGCTATGCCCAAGCACCAGTGAGGGTAGGTAAAACACGAATGCAGCAAGATGGAGGATTACCGCCGGATAGACCAAAGCAGAAGCGATGGTCCTTGCAAGGTTCCTGCGGAATCGATGCCAGTCAGAAAGCATCCTGAAGGCCTCATCTAACTTGCCTGTCTGTTCACATGCAGATATCACCGCCGTATCAAACCTAGGAAAGACGTGCGGCAAGGAGGCCATGGCATCCGAAAGGCTATTACCCTTGCGGACATCTGCATGGAGCTTGTCAAGGATACGCCTCCAATATGCATCAGCCGTCCTTGCAACAATGGATATGGCCTGTAGGAGCGGTACGCCTGCATTGAGCAGCGATGCGAGGTTGTAGTACAGCTCAGACCTAATGCCAAGCCTTCTCATAGGCCATCATCTGCCAGGGCCTGGCTCTATAGCCTGCCAGTTGCCAACCCAGTTGCCAGGCCCTTTCAAGACTACCCTGCCGAGCGCACGGCCGCAGCCATCTGCTGCAACAGGCCATGGATCCCTCGCAAGACCGACCCTGTCAGGGTGCATGCCGTCACTGTAAAAGACATGGTCTACCATGGTCCAGGTTGTGGCACTGACTGGGCCATAGAGGCATAGCTCATCGCCAGCGTTGTCTAGGCTGCCATCAGGCCATTGAAAGATGGATACATCCGCTGGGGCATCGAATCTCGCCTTAAATGCATTGAGATCCTTTACAACCAGGGCCTTTGCTCCTGGCTGTAAGATGATCGAACCCTTGCCTCCAAATACCAGATCTATCCGGCCACCATCGGTCAATCTCCATGCCCTGCGCGTGGAGCTATCGTACAATGTGACGGCCTGGTCCGATATGTTGGTCAGCTCTACGTACTCTGCATCTGGGTTGCCGTAGGGATGGTACATGATCTCGCTTATGACCACAGGCCCTGCACCCAAAACGGCAACCGATTGATCCAGCCTGCCAGGGGAACCTCCTATTGCTGCACTTGCCCTCCATGCCCAGGGTTCGGACAGGGAATTTGCGTCGATATGAGGGTCATTCAAGACAAGTGAATAGCCGGACCCATTGGTGCTAGGGGCCCAGTATCTTGAATACCTCAATCGTAATATCCAATTTCCGGCTATGTCTTGTAGGCCTATCCACTGCCCACTGTTGTCAAGACTACCTGTATATTGCCCCACAACATTGACCTGCTTGCCATAGACTGCCTCGAATGCGACCTTATCCTTGACTATCACCGCACATTGCCCAGGGCCCAGCTCAACTGCAGGCAAGACAAGCTCTACTGCCCCGCAAACCCGGATATTGGCAAGCTTAATCGCCTGGCTCGAGATATTTGCCAATTCGACAAACTCGCAATCTGGATCGCCCGGCCCTGCCCACTTGCTCGACCTGGCAGGATTGTACATAAGCTCCGTGATCCGCAGTGAATCGGACAAAGGCCCTACGACAAAGACCGCCTCTGCCAGTGGACTCCAGTTATTGCCGCTGAGGATCCTGGCCTTTATGATCGTGCTGGCCTTAAGTGTAATCGGACCGCTGTAGCGTAACGCACTAGTATTAACCTGACCTGTACCTGCGACCCGTGGGTCCGTACCATCGATGCAATAGTAGATGGTACCAGAACCCTTTGGATTGAGCATCGTCAGGACCGCCCCAGTCCTTACATAAGGACCAAGAACTGCCTTGCCATCTATCTGGAAGACCGGTGGGTCTATTGTAGGATACCAACCCTGGGCCTTGATCTGAGCCAGGACATTCGAGGTCCTGACAGGGAAGTATTCGTTTATGAGATAGCCTGTGGCAAAGAGCCAATCCTCCCTTGTATAAGGCATGGATGGCCTGTCTGCATCACCCCACCTGGCGGATTCACAAACGATGGCATCGTATATCTGGCCGGCCCTGGCAAGATACCTGACAGTAGAGCCTTCTGGCGTAAGGACCCCACTATTAAAGAAATGCCTGTACACATGGTCGGCAAAGACCACCTTGAATTCATTGTTTGCAACTAGCTTGGAGATCAGTAGGTGAGGATTCTCTACACCAGTTACCTTTAGCCTGTTCTCCTGGGGCCTCTCAAGGGACCATTCAACATCCCATGGAAGGAAGACAAAACCACCAGGAGGATCCCTTCGCCTAATGGCATAGAAGTTACGCGGCCATCTATCATTGCATAGAAGCACCGGCATCCCTGCTGCCGGTGTAATATATCATCAGCATATAGTCTATCAGTGCTGGTATATCCAGATACTGTTTGATCTGCTCGTATACTTGGGCATTGGCTGGCCCCTTATCTGCTAGGGCGAATAGTTGTTGCCATGCCTGCATATCACCAGACATCACCTCCATACCGGAACTGCTAAACGAATTGGAGGCCTTCAGTACATCGTAATCCTCGCTCCGGCCCCCAAGGTAGATGCTTGCGAAGCCCTCATTAGGCCGCTCAGATAGTAGGTACAGTCCCCAGTACAGGCCATTGATATAGAGATGTACGTGCCTGGCGTGCGGTGTAAGCAGACCCATATCGCGGCACGTATCCCTTGCAAAGGCCTCACGCAGGTAGTCCGCATACCTGGTACCAAGCCCATTACAGGCTGTATTGTCGCCTGTCCAGGAATAGTTCCACTGTGATCTGAGTACAAGGCCATCGAAGGCCGTAACATTGGTGTCCTCGAATATAGGCCATTCAAACCTAGAAGGACCATACTCGCCCCGAAATGCGATACGCAATGCGTGCTTGACATCATTCCTGCCCACCCCTCCATGGCTGCGGATGCCGGCATTGACACCTACATGTGCCCCTGTGCATGGATCGATCCATTCTATGCTGCAGGCCCTCTCCCAGCTATCTCCCCTGGCCGAACCATTGGCATAAATACCCTTTTGCTGGCCAAAAAAGTCGTCATTAGGTATGACTATGCAGAAGGAGGGTATGGAAAGTAGACCCTTGAGCAGGTAGTCCTTGTATTTGGGATCCTCCACCACCCTTGGATCCATCGCATAATCTGGCGTCTTGCCGTTCCAAGGTGTAAGCGGAAAGCCTGGCGGATTTGGAGGTTGGCGGATCACCTGGTCTGGATATATGTAGGTGTGGCTGACCACGGGTGAATCAAGCCAGCCATCCTTTATTGCAACTGCCCTGATGCAGGTAGTCTTTGTGATCTTGATAGGGCCTGTGTAGACCTGTCCTAGCCATCTACCGCCGCCCCTTTCATAGGCCTGCCAGGTATGCGGGAGATTCCCATCCAATGTATACCAGATCTGTGCGCCTGCAGTGGCGGTAGTCAACCTGACCTCTATGGGCCCGCTATAAAAACCCCTGTGCGGGGAAAAGACCACCTCAGATACCTGCCCTTGCATGCCTTGCCTGTTCTGGGCACCTGGTGTTGGGGTAGGCATGTACTGCCAGGTGGTCCCTCCATCAGGCCATCTGCCATAAGATACATCCGCCTCTTGGCGGCCGAATGACACTAGGTCTATGAGGGTACCATCTGCAGTGAAGAGTCCTACCTGCTCACCATCTGCCGAAAGGCTGAAGGACGCATGGAGGCCAGGCGACTGCGACTGGCCATCAGCCCATATCAATAGAAAACCGCCAGGGCCGATGGTGGTCAGATCCGGCTGGCCAAGGGGGATCTGCCACTTCTGGGGCCTGGTGATATCATCTGTCAGATACATCCCACCCAGATCAATGGCAGTGCTGCTGGGATTATAGAGTTCTATCCAGTCATCGAACTGGCCCTGTGGGTCTGCGATGGTCTTGGTGTTGGAGGCCATCAACTCATTGATCAACACTGCTGGTCCACCTGCAGCATGGCCTACTGGGACCACAAGCAGATGCAGACCAACACAGCAACTAACAAGGAATAAGGACCACCACCTGCATAGCATGGTATTGTGATTATATCAGGGTAAGCCCCTCAGTACAATCAGGCCGCCTCTAGCAGCCTCGCCAGATAATGACCTTTGTCGGACACTTGGCCATTGCCTGGTCTGTACCCTCATCATGCCGGTAGTGACTATAATCGATCTTGGATAGGTTATCGCTGACCACAAAGATATCGCTTTGTTTTGCGCACAATCCGCAGCCGATACAGCCAGCCTTGCACATCGCCCTTGTGGTACGCCCATCCTCCTTGCTGTTGCATGCCACCACCATCATCATCGACTGCTGGAATGTCACCATCTCGATGATGCCCCTCGGGCATACCTTTGCACAGGCCCCACAGCCCGTGCAGCGTTGATAATCAACCGTGGCCAGCCCATCTACCATATGGATGGCATCGAACCTGCATGCCCTGACACAGTCGCCCATGCCCAGACAGCCAAACCTGCAGGCCTGTGCGCTAGTGAGGGTGTTGCCAGCGATGCAACTGGCAATACCTTCGTAATTGCCATAATAGGTCTTGTCCATGGTGTGGGCATTGCAATGAACTACTGCCCTGATGGGATGACTGGACCCTGCAGACTCCACGCTCAATATGGCTGCCAGACGCTGTGCCACTGCCGGCCCTCCAGGTGAACACCTGCCGATCAGCGTGGGGTCAGCCAAGACCGCCTTTGCATATGAACTGCATCCAGCATATCCACATGCACCACAGTCCAGGTGCGGCAGCACCTGATATATGGCCTCTACCCGCGGATCTTGTTCGACCCTGAGCGTCTGGTGCGCAAATAAAAGGGCAACCGCCAATGTGCCTCCTACACCTAGCAACAACAGGCCGGCAGGCAAGGCTGCCTGTAGGTCGCCTATGAATGTGGCACAGATCATCTGATCATCCCGCCAAAGCCCATGAACGCCAAGGCCAGCAGTCCTGCAGTGATCAATGTGATCGGCGCCCCACGCAAAGACCTTGGCACGTCCGCCAGCAATAGTTGTTGCCTAATGCCTGCCATGATGCATATGGCCAATGCAAATCCAAGGCCAGTGCCAAAGCTCAGTACAGCGGCCTCCAATAGGTTGTCCGTCTCCCAGACATCCAGCCATAGACAAAGACCCAGGATAACGCAGTTGGTAGAGATCAGCGGTAGGAATATCCCAAACAGTTCATAAAGGGCAGGGAAGAACCTCCTGACATACATCTCCACAAGCTGTACGGCAGCAGCTATCACGATAATGTAGCATATATAGCGAGTGACCTGCAACCCCAGCGGGGTCAGGAGATATGCATCCAATGACCATGTCATTATCCCGCTGATGGTGGTCACGAACGTCACCGCCAACCCCATGCCCAAGGCAGTATCCAGCCTTCCTGAGACACCCAGATAGGGACAGATGCCGAGGAACTTGGTAAACACGAAATTGTTCACCACTACCACTGATAAGAAGCCCATCACTAGGGTGCCAAGTCTATCCATGCCTGGCCTCCTTGGATCCGCTTACCATTGCGATCAAGCCCAGCAATAGCCCCAACGTCACAAATGCCCCCACAGGCATCTGCATGGCCAGCCAGGGGACAAAGGCCTTTGGCATCACCTGCCATCCTGCCCAGCAACCTGTGGCAAGTACCTCCCTTATGCTGGCAAGGATCAGCAACGCAACGGTAAAACCACCGCCCATGCCCAGTGCATCTATCACACTCAACAAGACCGGCGACTTGCTGGCACATGCCTCTGCCCGGAAGATGATCAGGCAATTGACGATGATCAATGGTACATATGGCCCAAGGACCTCGCTCATTGCCGGCAAATAGGCCTTCAGCAGCAGATCACAAATGGTGACGAATGTAGCTATGGTTATAGTAAAGACGATAATCCGGACATGCGGTCTAAGGAATGGCCTTATAAGGCTTACTACAAGGTTGCTGCAAGATAGGACAAAGATCACGCTCAGG
Source organism: Sedimentisphaerales bacterium (assembly GCA_029907605.1). Taxonomy (GTDB): domain Bacteria; phylum Planctomycetota; class Phycisphaerae; order Sedimentisphaerales; family Anaerobacaceae; genus DTPU01. The sequence continues at coordinate 7,777 of JARYLO010000037.1, read as the reverse complement.
CCCATGGTCAAAGCAGGCCTGACACCGGTAGTCACTGCCAGTGGCGGACACATCCCTATCAATAGCCTCAAGGCCGGGTTCTGACGCCAAAGGCCGTTCAAGATGACCTTGGTATAGAGATTATCGCTGGTATTATCCTGCATCCCCTATCAACCCCTTTTCCATCATCTGGGACCTTAAGCCCTCCAAGGTCTTATTCAAGATCTCAACCACGGCGTTGCTTGTCACTGTCGCGCCAGTGATGGCCACTATCTGCTGATCCACCTTGCTTCGGTCCCCAAACCTGACAAGCTCAAGACCACCACCAGGTGCGCCCTCGAACTGCCGCTGGAAGTCCGGCTGCCTTATCTTGTCCCCAAAGCCTGGCGTCTCACTGCAGGTTAGGACCCTAAACCCAGCCAAACGCGTAAAACCGGCATCCACGGCCACGATCAACTCTATCCTGTCAGAGAAACCTTGGCCTTGTGCCACGAATGCCCAGCCCACACACCTGGCCTGACTATCGGCCGCCCTATAGACCACAACCGGCTGTGACCTGCCCTTGGCATCTGAGAGGCTGAACCTGGATTCCAGCTCCGTAAAGGAGCTGGCCTGTGGCAACAGGCCGGCCATGAGCTCCTTAAGCCTTTGCTGCTTATTCTGTTCTATACGGCCTGCCAGACCAAGATCGGTAGCGGCCATCAATAGACCTGACACAAAGGCAGCCAACATGACCAACCAGCTCTCTTGGATGATGAGTCTGAGTTTAGACACTTGGTCTTCCCCCTAATGGTACTGCCCTGCAAAGTCTATCTATCAATGGACTGACCGCATTCATCAATAAGACTGCGTACATGACCCCTTCAGGGTATTCGCCAAACACGCGTATCAATATCGTCAGTCCCCCTACCCCTGCGCCAAAAAGCCACCTTCCCTTGGTGGTTATTGGGGCAGTGACCGGATCTGTGGCGATGAAAAATGCCCCCAGCAGCAGGCCACCACTGCACAAGTGCACAAATGGATTGATTGCCCCTGCAGGATGGAATAGATACACCAGACCTGAAAAGACAAAGGCAGATGCCAGTACCGCAGCAGGGATGTGGATCGTTATGGTACGTCTCAGCAGTAGATAGATACCACCTAGTATCAACCAGAGGCTGCCGGTCTCACCCAGACAGCCCGCCTTCTCACCCAGCAATGACCTCCTGATATGTACGGTGACCTTGTCCTTCAACTGACCAGCTTGCTGTGGGTCCGACCTTGCCTTCCATGCCTGTTTGGCCCAGGCAAGTGGGGTCGCCTGTGTGCGGGCATCTACAGCTACAGCAGGTGAAACCGTGGGCATATTGGGATCTAGGGTCGCTGGCACGGTCCAGGTGGTCATGAGGGTACCAAAGCAGGCAGTCAAGAAGGACCTGCCCACCATGGCCGGGTTGAAGATGTTCGCACCAAGGCCACCAAATACCACCTTCCCTATGGCAATGGCAAAGACCGCTCCGATCGCTACTGCCCAAAGCGGCAAGGCAGGGGGCAGGGAGAAGGCCAGTATGATCCCTGTTACCACAGCACTCAGGTCCCCCAATGACTCCCACGGCCGGCCGCGGCCACGGAGCAGATTACAGGCCAATTCTGTTGCCAATCCGCTTCCGACCGAAACCAGGATCACCAAGGCCGCCCTATGCCTGAACAGGACCAAGGCAGCTACCATGGCCGGTATCAATCCTATGACCACATCAAGCATCACCCTTCTTATCGAAAGGCCATGTCCAATGTGTGGTGCGTGAGATACCCTAAGCCCTGTAAGCATCGATTGCCTTCCTGCTATGTCTTCTTGCTAGTCTGCCTGGCAAGAAAGGCCTTGCCCGTCTTTATGTAGCCAGCCAGTTCTATCCCTGCCGGACAGACATAACTGCAGCAACCACACTCTATGCACGCAGTTATGAAATTGTCCTTGGCCAGGTCCCAGGCATACTGTTGGACCGTACGAGCTAACAGGCTTGGATTGAGTCCCTCAGGACATGCATCCACACACCTGCCACACCTAATGCACGGGCCTTGTTGGCCCATCCGCAGCTCATGATCGCCCAGGACCACGATCGCATTGGTGGTCTTGATGATCGGCGTATTAGGGTCAGCAATGGCAATGCCCATCATCGGCCCGCCCAGCACTACCCTTGCTGCCGCATGCTTGAGGCTGCAGTGATCTATCAACTGCCCAACTGGGGTGCCTATCGGTACCTCCAGATTTGCAGGCCGCGCTACTGCACTTCCAGTGACAGTAACGATCCGATGGGTCAAAGGCCTAGACCATACCACTGCATCTGCAATCGCACTAGCAGTGGCCACATTCAAGACCAATACACCGATCATCGGCGGTATCCCTCCTGTGGGCACGATCCTGCCTGTGACTGCGCGGATCAATTGCCGCTCACCACCCTGTGGATAGCGGGTAGGCAAGACCGCCACCTCTATCCTTCCCTCAACACCAATGGCCCTGATTGCATTAGATATGGACTGGATGGCCTTTGGCTTGTTGTCTTCTATGGCTATATAGATCTGCCTGCTGCCCCAGGCCTTGGCAGCCAACAGGGCACCAACGACGACCTTTAGTGGCCGCTCTACCATCAGCCTGTAATCGCAGGTGATATATGGCTCGCACTCGCAACCATTGACGATCAAGGTATCATGCGGCCTGTTGGGATTGGGATCCAACTTGACATGGGTTGGGAATCCAGCCCCGCCCATCCCCACTAGGCCTGCATTCCTGACATCCTGGCGGATCTTCTCAGGCTGGTACTTGGCCAGGTCCAGATCAGCTGGTAACTGCGGCTGATCAGCCTGGCCAACAGAGTTCTGATCTACCTCTATGACCACAGCCATGCACCTGCCCAATACTGGATGCGGCTGCAAGGAGACCTCCTTGACCTTACCAGCCATAGGCGCATGTACAGGGGCTGACACATATGCATCCTGGTCTGCTATGAGCTCGCCTTGCTGTACTAGCTGTCCCTTCTTGACAAGGGGCCTACATACCTGACCGATATGTTGACTGAGCGGCACTACAAGCTGGGAGGGGATAGGTCCTGGCAAGATGGCCTGATCCTGGGCAAGCTCCTTTCGGTCAGCAGGATGCACGCCCCCACGAAACGAAAACCGCCCCTTATTTATTGCAACCTCCATGCCCGCCCCTACACCTTCCTACACCATATCCGTCCAAAGACAAGTGCCAGGATTGCACAGCCAATACCAGCCAGAGGGCCGAATACCGCACCGGACCTGGTGGCCAGTAACCTCTCTGTGATTACCCAACCTCCTATCAGGGCGGCCAATGGCATCAAGAATGCCGCGATCACCTGCCTTGTGACAGGTGGGATGTCCGGAGATCCCATCTTGGCATATACTAGCTGGCAGCGATGGCTACCAGGGCATTCCTTGCAGATCTGATCCGATGTATCCATCACTGAACCTTGACTAGAGGATCCCTGTATACTAAAAACCTGGTGGATCTGCAAGGGTATGATCAAATCCCTCAAGGCCCAATGGTTTATCTTCTGCTGGTTATCCCTCTTGGCCGGCTGTGCTGTCAATCCACTGACCGGCAGGGAACAACCTATGTTCATCTCTGAGCAGGAGGAATTCGCCTTGGGGGATCGCATGGCCCCTCAGGTGGAAAGGCAACTCCAAGGGGCCATAAAGAATGAACAGCTCCAAAGATACATAGACCGTATCGGCCAACGCATAGCAAGGGTCTGCCACAGGCCAGATTGGGATTACAGGTATGTTGCGGTAGAAGACATCTCCATAAATGCCTTTGCCCTACCAGGTGGTCACATCTTTATTACCAGGGGATTACTGGAGAAACTCCACTCTGAGGCACAGTTGGCCGCAATCCTTGGCCACGAGACTGCACACGTGGTTGCAAGGCATAGCGCTGCCGCGATGAGCAAGGAGAACCTTTTGAATGTAGGGATACTGGCTGCTGCGGTATCTGGACAGGTAGATCCAAGGGCCGTCCAGATTGCCGACCTTGCAGCCAGGTTCTTAATGCTCAGCTACAGCAGACAAGACGAACAAGAGGCAGACTTGGCAGGCCTGGACTACATGGTGGCTGCCGGTTACGATCCCCAGGCCATGGTTGAGACCATGCAGATGCTCCAGGACCTGGATAAGGTACAGCCGATCGAGTTCTTCTCCACACACCCCTCACCGGAGAACCGCATCCGTTACCTGAAGGAGACGATCGCCTTCAAACATCTCGGCAGTGAGGGCCTCAAGGTCGGCAAGGAGGATTACCAGACCACCGTGCTGGACTTCCTTAAGACATATCCCAGACCGCGAGCCAGGCCCGGTTCATGACCTCGTAGGCCCAGAAAACAGCGAGACTGGATCCTCTGGAAAACCAGTCTGTGCCGAGATGTAGGCGGCTTGTATTACCACCATCACCTGGATATGCAACTTGGTATTATCGTAAGACTGCTCATCCTCACTTCCTAATAAGCTTGATGCATATTCATTGATCGCAGACCTGGCCTGGGTATCAGGCAGGTCAATCTTTATGGACCTGGCAACCTGCCTGCCAGGACCATCGGTGATGAGGATCTGTTGGTCTTCCAGGATACGTATCTGATCGCCGATGTAGACCTTCATAGTCAAGCTACAATCGGACCTATCCCAGTATCGGATCAGATTGACCGCCACCGCACAATTGTTAGGGAATCTCATCACCATTGCTACTGCATCCTCTGAAAGGTAGGCCGAGGCCTTGCCTGATCTCGGATGACAGGCTTGGCAATATACCTTGCTTGGCATGCCAAGCTGCCTGATCAATTGCGTCACCAGGCCATAGCCCTGGTACAGCAACACGCCACCTCCTGCCAAGGCCCTATCAGGCATCCAACTGGCCAGGTCCCTGTCCTGCTGTCCAAGGCCGTACTCGCAGGTACAACTGACAAGGAAGACTGGCCGTAGACCTTGGCCTTCATCCAAGGCGAATACCTCCCCTATCGCCTGGGCCTGGCCTGGGAGCATCAGGACATCGTACCTGGTACCTGCATGACTGGCGGCCCCGACCAGCTCCTGGGCCTCAGGAAGGCCCCTTGCCATAGGTGCAAGCTTCAGGATGTTTATTCCTCTCTCAATGCCCAGCTTGATATGGTCTAGGCAACGATGCAGCGGCTCACACACGACAAGACAATCCATCCTGCAGTTGATCAGGAACTGCCTGAAATCGTCATACCCCTCGCAGCCTAGCTCAGACGCCAACCGCCTTACCAGGCCCGCATCCCTGTCGGCCAGACCAACCAGTTGAAATCGATCATCCTTGCAGACCACCTCCAACAGCAGCCTTGCTGGTCCTCCCAATCCAAGCAGGCCTGTCCTGATCACCTCCATGTTGCTAAAGGCTTATACCCTTGTTGTCATCCTCGGTCTTGCTGGCCATCGAATAATTGTTGTCCTGCCTGGCGTGGTTTACCTGGAGCTTCTGATCGTAGAGCCTCATCACCTCATCCGCATCGAGGCCCACACATTGTGCAAGGCTGATCCAGAAGAAAAGCAGGTCAATGACCTCCACCCTGGCATTCTGGAGGTCATGCAGGTAGAACCGCTTGCCGGCCTTTGCCTCTGCACACCAATGCTTCCAGAAGGTACAATCCCGGAGCTCCTCCAACTCATTGCTCATGGCTGCAATGTAGTTGTTCAACCAGATCCCTGCCACCTGAGGGTCAAAGTGCCTCCTGAGGGCATAGGCGTCAAAACCTGTCCTCTTGTTCAACTCCGCCTGTTTCTGGAATAGCTGCCTGAGCATGTCCTGCTGGTCACTCATGACAAACACCCCTGTGGCTAGGGATTTACAAATACCTCCGGTACCGGGAATTGCGCGCACAGTTCCTTCACTTCCTTGCGGACCGACTCTATCACCGATTCGTTGTCTATACCTTCGGCGACCCTGTGTATCCACAAGGCGATCTGGCGGGCCTGTGGCTCCTTCATACCCCTGGTAGTGATTGCAGGCGTGCCTATCCTAAGCCCGTTTGGGTTCATAGGCGGTGCAGGGTCATTGGGTACAGTATTGTAATTGCTGATGATCCCCGCCCTATCCAATGCCCTGGCCAGCTTCTTGCCCGGGATGCCCTTGTTCCTCAGGTCTATCAGGATCAGGTGGTTGTCCGTGCCGCCTGATACCAGGTTAAAGCCACGCTCCAAGAGGGCCTCGGCCATGGCCTTGCAGTTGCTGACGATCTGTCTGGCATACCTGGCGAAGTCGGCAGTAGCGGCCTCCTTCAAGGCCACAGCGATCGCACTGATGGTATGCATATGCGGGCCACCCTGTAGGCCTGGAAAGACCGCCCTATCCACCTTTGTGGCATGCTCTGCCTTGCACATAAGCATCCCACCCCTAGGGCCCCGAAGCGTCTTATGGGTGGTAGTAGAAACGATATCCGCATGCGGCACAGGGCTTGGATGCACGCCGCCAACCACCAGGCCGGCTATGTGTGCGATGTCAGCGACCAGATATGCACCAACCTGCTTGGCGATCCTACCAAATGCCTCAAAGTCGATGATCCTTGGGTATGCGGTCGCCCCACAGACGATCAATCTAGGCCTATGCTCCTTGGCCAGCCGTTCTGCCAGGTCATAGTCTATCAATCCAGTGGCCGGATCAAGGGTGTAGTAGACGGCCTTGAAGAACTTGCTGGTCAGGGAGACCTTCCATCCATGCGTCAAATGGCCTCCATGCGCAAGGGACATCCCCATGATCGTGTCGCCAGGCTCAATAAGGGCCGCATATGCAGCCATGTTCGCCACAGAACCTGAGTACGGCTGGACATTGACATGGTCGACCTTGAACAACTGCCTTGCCCTTTCCCTGGCCACCGTCTCGATCTGGTCTGTAAAGTGCTGACCCTCGTAGTACCTCTTGCCAGGATAGCCTTCTGCGTACCTGTTGGTCAGACAACTGGCACTGGCCTCCATGACGGCCTTGGACACATAGTTCTCTGAGGGTATCAACCTGATGCAGTCCGATTGCATGGCCTGCTCTTGGTTGATGAGCCGGTATATCACAGGGTCAATATGCTCTAATACAGACATCGTATTCTCCAACAAAGGCCTCCCTCTTATAACAAGGCAGGCCCTTACAGACAAGGGCCTGCCTTCAGCGGCATCGATGGTAGCGATCAGGTCCTACAAGGTCCAAAGTGCAAGGCTGTCCCTGTCCTTGATGTACAATCTATTGCCTGACAAGACCGGATGTGCGTAGGTCGCATTCTCGGATACCTTGTACTTGGCCACCTCCTCATAACCTGTCCGACTGGGCTTGAAGACCAGCAACTCACCACCCTCAGGCAATAGCACTAGACATGGCCCTACATCCAACATGGCACCAAAGTTCCGGCGATTGGTCCCATCTAGCCAGGCCAATGTCCCTGTCTTGGCATCTATGCAATAAATATTACCCTTATCCGACAGCCCAAAAAGCATTCCATCCTTGAGGACCGCCGAGCAGAATTGCGGGGCCGTATCACAAGACCACAGCTCAGTGGCACCAAATCCATCTGCCTTTCGCTCGATCCTGACGGCCTTTGTGCCCCTGCCAGAACCAGCATATATCACCGTCTGGCCATCTACTATTGGTGTTGAGGCATTGTAGGCCATCCGGCCGGCCTGGAATGGCAACTGCCACAGCAACCTCCCATCATCGAGTGCAAGCCCTACCACACTTGCCTCGGTCATCACCACCACCTGCCTTACCCCACCGACATCCATCAGCATAGGCGAGGAATATGAGGGCCCCTCC
>JARYLO010000036.1 GCA_029907605.1 Sedimentisphaerales bacterium | reverse complement strand
CCTGTTGGATATGCCATGTCCTTTGCAGGCATCCTCTTTAGCAACAGTGTCGGCAGGCCCTCTTGCCACAGCCAATACCCAAGGATGGAGATCAAGAAGGCAGGGGTGATGTACTTGATGATAAACCTATAGACCCGCGGTATGGAGATATCTGACCCAACGTGCAACTCCGTCCATGCCCTATCCATGCCAAATACCCAGGCAAACAGGATGGTCTCTATCAATGCAAAGACCACCACGCAGAATGTACCTCCCCAAAAGTCCATCTCATCCAGGGCCCCTTGACCATTCATGAGTATGACGACATGACAGAGATTGAATGTCGCTACGCCAAAGATGATACTTGCAGTCTTGCGATCCAGATTGAACTCGTCCTGTAGAAAGGCAACGGCAGGGGTGGCAAGTGAGATGGAGCTTGTCAGCCCGGCAATAAAGAGCAAGAAGAACCATGCAAATGCAAAGTACTGGCCAAAGGGGAGCTTCTGCAATACCAGCGGCATCGTGACAAAGCCCAAATTGAACGCCCCGCCCTTTGCCACCTGGGCAGTCCCTTCTGGGCCGAGGAATGCGAATGCAGCGGGTATCACTATGCTTGCCCCCAAAACCACCTCGGCCAACTCGTTGGTTGCTGCTGCGGTCAGGCCTGAAAGGGCCACGTCATCCTGCTTACTTAGGTAACTTGCATATGTCAGGATCACACCGAAGCCTGCGCTGAGGGTGAAGAATATCTGGCCTGCTGCGGCGAGCCAGACCTTTGCCCTGGTAAGCTGACTCCACTTGGGGTTCCATAGGAATCCAAGTCCATTGATCACGTTCCAATCAGGCTTGCTTGGGTCTGGCGTACCCAATGTCAGTACGCGGATCATGATGGCCACTGCGAATATGAACAACACGACCAATCCTATCCTGCAGACCCGCTCTATGCCAGCCCTCAGCCCAAAGCATACCACCAATATGTTCAAGGCAAAGGTGATCAAGAAAAACAGGTATGCGGTCCCTACGCCATTGAAGTACTGGTTGCTGAGCAATCCCTGGTAGGCGGCCAGGAAGCTGGCCATGCTGGCCTGATCGGTGCAGCCTTCATACTTGCCAGTGAGGGCAAAGACGCTGTAACCCAGCAGCCAGGATTGGATGTAGGTGTAATATACGAATATGACCGTAGGCCCGAATATCCCTATGACGCCAAAGTATTTGATGAATCGGTTCTTCTGCCAGAGTCCCTGGAAGATCCCTGGGGCAGTACTCCGCTCAAAGCCGCCTCCAAACCTGCCTATGGTCCATTCGATCCACATAAGTGGCAGGCCAAGTAGTAGGAATGCAATGAAGTAGGGGACCATGAATGCCCCACCCCCATTATTGGCTGCCTGGACCGGAAACCGCAGGAAGTTCCCAAGCCCTATCGCACTTCCTGCCACTGCCAGGATCACACCCAGCCGACCACTCCAACGTTCCCTTGGTTGAGCATTCCCTGCCATATGACCTACAGCATTCCCATCATGGCCTTCATGGCAGATCGTGTTCAATCCCCAACACCTCTAACGCATCACGTTCGACCACACTGGAGATGCTGCTGCGTGGTACTGTAGGCAGGCTTGTGTCCGCCATGAGCATGTTGAAGCCCAGCAAGGTCTCTATGCAGTCTGCTGGACTATAGGAAGGATAACCACTGCCAAATAGGAGCTTGTGCATCACACCATAATCATAGGCGGCCATCACCGTGTTATAGGTCTGCCAAACCCTGTTGGGTCTGATGGATAGGTCTGCATACACGTTGTCTCGCCTGGCCAGGACCGCAAGTGTCTGTTCTAGGAATGGCACGCCCATGCCACCTATGACGATCTTGAGTTGCGGGAATGCTGCTGCCACCTCGTCGATCAGATATGGCTGGGCATATGTGAGGTTACCACTTGCCTTCTGATCCAGTTCAGGGTTGTGGAAGAACACAGGAAAACCCACCTTCACTGCCAGGCCGTAAAGGTCCACCGCGCGACTGTGCATGGGGTGAAGGCCCCAGCAGTCACAATAGAGTACGATCCCCTTGAGGCCCATTCGCTTCTTGAAGGCGGTCAATTCCTTCTCGGTGATCTGGTCCTGGGTAGGCTCCAGCAGTCCAAAGCCGATCATCTTGTCCTTATGGGCAAGGACATAGTGGCTCAATTGTTCGTTGATCCGTCGCCTATCAGGACCGGGCCTGGCAAGCACGATGCAGGCATCGACCATCTCTGCTGCCATCCTATGTGCAGCAAGGGCTGCATCGTCTGCATCAGGTTCGATGTGCGTATGACAATCCACTATCATCAGTAGGACCCGATCAACTGCGCCGACTACAGGTTCGTCACCCGGCCAATGGTTTAGATACGCTAGTCTGATGGGGGGCTTGCGTCAAGCGGAAAAGGGCGCCATGATGAGGGTAACGTGCAGGGATTTCCCTTTCAAAGATGGGCAGAATGGTTATAAATGCCTTTCATGGGACTGCTACCAGATGGGGTATGACTATGGATTGTCCAGTATGCAGGGATCCCATGGTTACATTGGAACTGGCTGGCGTTGAGATAGACCATTGCCTTGGCTGTGGTGGTATCTGGTTTGATCGTGGAGAGCTGGAGGCCCTAATGGCCAGCCCGGACGAGACTGAGCAGTTGATCTGGTCCTTGAGACCTGTGGATGCTGGCAGGGAGGGATATCGTCGTTGTCCGCTATGTGACAGGAGGATGGAGAAGGTGGCACTGGATCTGGGTCAGACAAGGGTGGTCCTGGACCGTTGCAGGGATGGCGATGGCCTATGGTTTGATAAGGGCGAATTGGTCCAGGTCCTCGGTGGATCTGGGCTTGCAGATGATCGGTTGATGGGACTATTGGCCAGGATGTTCGGCATTGAAAGGGGCGGTCAATGATGGTGATCTTGGTAGTTGTCGTCGTAGTATTGGTAGGGCTGATCCTCTATGTCATAGGTGTCTTCAACCAACTGGTCAGGCTCAGGAATCAGGTTGACAATGCATGGTCTCAGATCGACGTGCAGCTAAAGAGGCGACACGACCTGATCCCGAACCTCATTGAGACCGCCAAGGGCTATATGAAGCATGAACGTCAGACCCTTGAGGCCATCACGCAGGCCAGGAGCCAGGCCATGGGTGCAAGGACCGTGGGTGAGGCGGCCAAGGCAGAAGGGGCCCTTGGCCAGGCATTGGCGAGGTTCCTGATGACCGTGGAGAACTATCCGGACCTGAAGGCCAACCAGAACTTCCTTGCGCTGCAGGAAGAGCTGGCCAGTACCGAGAATAAGATCAGTTTCGCCAGACAGAACTACAATGACCAGGTGCTGTTCTACAACAACAGGATCCAGATGTTCCCGTCCAACATCGTTGCCAGCATGTTTGGGTTCGCCAAGCGAGAGTTCTTCGAGGTCGAAGCGCCTGCCGAGAGACAGGTGCCCACGGTGAGCTTCTGAAGTGGGCATGTGGGAACTCATAAGGGTAAACAAGAGGAACTCCATCATACTTTTTGTGGTCATGGCCGTAGTCCTGGTTGGGCTGGGCATGACCATAGGCGCGGCTATTGACCCAAGGGCCTGGCTCCTTGGTGGCCTGGTGGCTGCTGGTTTGTGGCTGTTCCTTGCGGTGCTGAGCCTAAGTTCTGGTGACCAGATCCTGCTGGCTGCCAGCAGGGCCAGGCCGGTCACTAAGGAGGTGCATCCCCAGCTCTTCAACGTGGTTGAGGAGATGACCATAGCCGCAGGTCTGCCGAAGATGCCTTCGGTTTACATCATCGAGGACCTCGCCCCCAATGCATTTGCCACAGGCAGGGGCCCGCACACCGCATCCATTGCCGTTACTGCTGGCCTGCTGGCCAAGCTAGATAGGGACGAACTACAAGGGGTTATTGCCCATGAGATCAGTCACATCCTGCACAGGGATATACTCTACGTGACCCTGGCCGGCGTGATGTTAGGGGCCGTTTTGATCGTCTCTGAGGTATTCCTGCGTGGGTTGATCTACGGCGATAGGACAGGCAGGTCTAGGAGGTACTCAGGCCCAACCAGGAGGGCACCTGCACAGGCCCAGATGATCCTCTTACTGATTGCTGTGGTTGTGGCGGTCCTGGCACCTATCCTTGCACAGTTATTGTATTTTGCCCTTTCTAGGCAGAGGGAGTACCTTGCCGACGCAGGGGCTGCCAGGCTCACCAGGTATCCAGAGGGCCTAGCCAGGGCCCTCGAGAAGATCGCATCAGATACCAGTGGCCCCTTGGCGGTGGCAAACAAGGCAACTGCCCCGATGTACATCGTCAATCCCTTCAAGAAGGGTCTTGACGCCTGGACCAGCACACATCCCCCGATCTCTGAGAGGATAAGGATCTTGCGAAGTTTAGGCAATACGGTCTCTCTGGTTCAGTATGCCAAGGCATACTACAAGGCGACCAGCAGGCCATTTCCAATAAAGGTGCAGGACGAGTCCTTACCGGTCAGGCCCGGCCAGCCGGGGGGTTTACAAGCCAACCCTAAGGACAAGGATAGACAGGCTGCGGACCTTATTCGCAAGGTACATGGGTTTAGGTTCCTGTCGTGCCCTTGCGGCCTGACCTTGAAGGTGCCGCCTAACTATACTGCTGGTCAGATCAGTTGTCCTAGGTGCGGAAGGCGGCTGGTTGTGGCGCAATCGGCCGCAGGTGCAGATTAGAGGACTATTGGCAAGGAAGGCCAGCGAAATCTGTATGAAGGATCGTGAGTTTGGACTCTCTAACAGTAGAGACCCAGCCATGGCTGAAGAGTTAGGACAAGATGACCAGGCCCTGGTACGGGCAGCCCAGGCCGGCGATCGGTCAGCCATGCAGCAGTTGCTGATCCGGAACTGGACATGGCTGAAGTGTCTGGTCTATGGCGTGATCGGCAAGGGTGATCTGGATGATGTGATGCAGGAGATCAGCCTCAAGGTCATACGTAGGATCAGTACACTCCGGCAACCAGAGGCATTCAGACCCTGGCTGGCAGCCCTGGCCCATAGACAGGCACTGCGGTGGCGTAGCAGGAGGCCGATAGCTACGGTGTCCTTGGATGACACAAGCGTGCCTGAGCCAGTGGACCAGCATACTGAGGCAGTTGTTGCGGCAGCCGAGCAAGAAGACATGTGTCAGTATGTGTTGCAGGTCATCCAACAACTGCCGGAAAAATACAGAGAGGTAATAATGCTCCAATACAGTAAGCAACTGAGTTACAAGGAGATAGCCAAGATATTAGATGTGCCCTTGACCACCGTTCAGATCAGGCTGGTGAGGGCCAGGAGGATGATCCTGGAGGCGATCGAAAGGTCTTCTAAACGGAGGATTCAAAATGGATAGGTGCCAATCCAACATAGAGGGTCTTATAAACAAGTACCTTGACGGCGAGATCACTGCCAGGGAGATGGAGGACCTCCGTGCCAGCCTCCAGACAGACCCCGCGGCTAAGGGACTGTTTGAGAAGCTTCAGCAGGTGGACAGGTACTGCCAGGAGGCAATACAGAGGTACGTGGTCCAGGTCGGCAGGCCTGTAGAGGATCTAGTTGGGGCCCTTGGATCTGCCCGCACCACCCACATAGGTTGGGCAAGGTGGGTCAGGCAGGGGGCATGGTTGCGATTTGCAGCAGGGGTGGCTGCTGGCCTTATCCTTGGGGCGGTCTTGTCAGTTGCGGTGTTGTTCTGGAGGGGTGAGAGTCACCAGGCTAGGGAGAACCTTGCAGGTGACAAGGGCCTGCCTGTACAAGAGCAGCCCCTGCCGCGAGTGGATATCTATTACTACAGGGATAGTCAGGGCAACCTATGGGCGATCGAGGGCCTTAGTGAGCAACGCATAAAGAACGTGGCTTATCAGGTGGAGTTCTGATCATGACTAGAGGGTTCTTGTGGACTGTCATAGCCCTGGTCGGTTTTCTTGCGTCTACAAGCACTGCCCAGAGGCAGGATGTGGGTTTTCTTGGCATAATGCTTGACCGTACGCCCTTGCCGGAGATCCTGATAAGGCACCTCGGCCTTCAGCAAGGTAAGGGCCTGCGGATTGAGAACATCTGTGAGGATAGCCCAGCAGACCAGGCTGGTCTTGAGAGGGACGACATTTTATTGACTGTCAATGGCCACGACGTAAACGACGTTAGGCACTTCGGCAGGATCATAGGCCGGGCTGGGGTCGGGTCGGTCGTTAGACTGGAGGTCATCCAAAAGGGCCACAGGCAGACAATCGAGATCAAGCTTGCCCAAAGGCCGAAGGAGCCGAGGTGGAAGTACCCGCCAGAGCCGAGGGCCATGATGGGCTGGAGGATCGGAGGGATATTCAGACAAGACCCTCAATCTGGCAGGTGGGTCCCATTTGACCAGTTGCAAGATGCCAACACCCCTCCACCTCCGCTGCCATTCCCGCGGGAGGTATACACCTTCAATTACGGTGATGGAGCAGATCGAGTCAGCGTGGTCATCGAGGGTAATCCCAGATCCAATAGCGCGAAGGTCACGGTGCGGGCCGGTCAGGCTGAATACACCAGTACCATCGACCAGATCGACAAGCTGCCTGCTATCTACCGGGACCAGGTCAGCCAGGCGATCCAGAGGGCAAGGCGTGAGAGCGACAGGCAGCGGGACTTTGGGCCGCTTCGCGAATGGGACCGTGGCCGTGGAGGCAGGGGAGGGCCGGATAGTGAATGGTCAGATCGCCAATGGTTCTTTCTGGAGGGTGTGATCGACCGCACGCTTGATGCTGTGGCCAGGTATCTGGAGGCAGTCGAGCGTTCCAGCAGGCCCATAGATAAGTCGCAGATGGAGCGGCTCAACCAGATTGAACAGCAGCTCCGGCAGTTGCAGGAGCAGATAGAGAAGGCCCAGCAGCAACAGCACGACCGCACTAAGCAGTAGGCTCGATCACCTCCAACTGAAGAGGCCTTAGCTGCATCAACCCCGGCAATTGATTGCGGCCCAAGAGGGCCTTTATATGGGTCAGACCCTGCTCGTAGGTCTGGTCAACTACATGGCCATGGGCCTGAAGGTATGCCAGGACCCTACCATCAGCAGGTGTCGTGGTCAGCTCTAGTATGACCCTATCCCCAGCATAATGCTGGCAGACCACCTGGGCCAATCGGTCGAGGCCTATCCGAAGCTTGGCAGAGATCGCCACTGCCTCAGGATAGATCGTCTGCAGCATCTCTACTGTGCTGGTGTTGACCGCAGTATCTGCCTTGTTCAGGACCTTGACTACCGGTTTTCCACCACAACCAATATCTGTCAGGACCTTCTCGACCGCCTCTATCTGCGAGAGCACATTTGCGTTTGATACATCTATGACATGCAAGAGCAGATCCGCGGTGATCGCCTCCTCCAGTGTGGCCTTAAAGGATTGCACCAACTGCTCAGGCAGGTCCCTGATGAAGCCTACGGTATCACTGACAAGGATCCTGATCCCCTTTTGTGGGGTCCAGATCCTTGTCCTGGTATCCAGGGTGGAGAAAGGCCGGTCCTCGGCCACGACCGATGCCCCAGTCAAGGCATTTAGCAAGGTACTCTTGCCTGCATTGGTGTAGCCGACAAGGCAGACCTTGTACATGTCCTTGCGGCCTTGTATCTCACGGAGTTTGCGCCTATCGATCCGTTCGAGTTCCTGCCTGAGCTCCGTGATGCGTCTGCTGACCAGCCTGCGGTCTATCTCCAGCTGCTGTTCGCCAGGCCCCCTTGTCCCGATGCCGCCTACCCGCCCTGCAGCAACTGCCCCTCCTGGCCCTGCGACACTATCCAGGTGGGACCACATCCGGGTCAGCCTTGGGTATGTGTATTCCAGTTGTGCAAGCTCGACCTGGAGCTTAGCCTGTTTGGTCCTAGCGCGGCTTGCAAATATGTCTAGGATAAGCTCGCTGCGATCGATGACCCTCCTCTGGATGATCTCTTCTAGTTCCCTTATCTGGGCGGGAGATAGGTCATTATCGAAGATGATGATGTCGGCGTTCGATTGCCTTGCGCGCTGAGCAAGGTCTTCGGCCTTGCCCCTGCCTACGTATGTGGCAGGGTGGATGGACCTGAGCCGCTGCCGGACCTGGCCAACAACGATCGCCCCGGCACTGCGGGCCAGTGCGGCCAACTCATCAAGGCAGTCTGGCCCCCTCTGTGGCCCCAAATATGCGGCCACCAGTATAGCCCGTTCCTTTAGGACTTGCAGACTCTTGGTGCTCTTAGTCAAGCCTACGCCACCTCTTTACCTAGTATAACAGGCCCATCCTATAACTCAAGACCCGCCTGCAGACTGGTCGAATGGCTACCGGCCTTCGATGATGGCGCAGGCCTCACGTCAGAAGCCAAGCCCAAGGCCGATTATGTACTTGACATCAGTGGAGCCCCTGCCTGGGGCAGGGCTTTGGTCGTAGTTGAATATGACCTTCAGATTGCTGAACATCCTCGGTGTTAGACTGGCCCGCAGCTCTGCGGTGGTAGTAAGGTAGTAGTCAGAGAATGAATCAGTGCTTGGGTAATATGCCAGGTCATTCACGAAGTCCAGGTTCTTTGCCAATCTGCGTTGGAAATTGTAGCCAGCCTGGATAGACAATTCGCTATTCCCTTCTGGGGCCGTCTCAAACTTCTCATACAGTGATGCGATACCCAACTCGACCCTGAACTTCGTCAGATCGGTCTCCAGCCATTGATAACCACAACCACCTCCCACCAGGATCCGCCTATCCAGGTCTGCCACCGCATCCTTCTCGTACCTGCCATCGCCGTATACATAGAGCTGCTTGGAGACGAAGTAGTCATACTTCGCCCTGCCCCGCCACCAGTCCTCTATCGTTGTCTTTACGCCTGTGATCGGGTCCTTCTGTCGCCCCTTGGCAAAATCCAGGTTCAGGCCTATGCGGTCGTTTTCTGAACGACGCTCGGCACTGATGGATAGACTGCGGTTGTCTATATGTGTGTTACCAGTGGTCTTGGTCAGGCCTGCACTTATATTCCCAGTCCATTTAGGCGTTGGTCTTGCGGGAGGGTTTATGGCCACGATGTCTGCAATCCTCAAGGCCTGGGACTGTACGGTGGGCCCAGATTCGATCAGGAAGCGGTTGGGGTCTGCAGGCAGTATGGATCGCTGAAGCTTGGTGCCATCGGCAAGGTGTAGCTCTATTGGCCCATCCGTGGAAAAGGTCTGTATATCTCCCAGATTAATAGTGACCTCGCCGGCGACCGCCGTCTTAATTACCATCTTCTGGTTGGTTGCCGATAAGATAGTGCCTGTAAGCCGGTCGCCATTCTTGAATATGACCTGGTCGGCAAAGGTTACGGCAGTGCCGCACATCATACAGATTAAGAGGAAGAGTCTGGTTGCCTTCATTCTTGGGCCTCCTTGCTATTGAGCGTACTTTATACCTGATATCTCCGTTCAGGATTGACCTTAACCAATGCCCAATCATTGTCAAGCCTAATCTGACTTGACAAGAAACGCTGGTTCGATGGGTGGCGGTATTGTATCACAGGCCAGGCCAGGATAAACTCTCTGTTTAGACCAAGACAAGGAGGTGTAGGTATGGCTGATACGTCGAACGGTCACAGATGGAGATTCTTCCGGAGCGGTGGAGTGGATCAGGTCCTCTTGACCACAGGTGATGATCTTAGGAATCTCCGCCAGTTAGATCCAAAGTTATGGGTTGCATTGGCATGTCCTACAAACAATATCAGGTTTGACAAGAAGACCCTCAGCTACATCGATACTGACCAAGACGGCAGGATAAGGATCCCTGAGGTAGTGGCTGCTGTTGAGTGGATATGTGCACAGTTGAAGGACGTTGAGGTACTATTAACCCCAGGTGATTCTATTTCACTTGCAAACATAAAGGATGAGGTCGTCCTGGCCGCAGCAGCCAAGCTGCTGGAAAGCTGTGGTAAGTCAGGTGCAGACGCCATTTCCATATCTGACCTTGACCAGGGCATCAAGGCCTTCAATGCAAGTAGGTTCAATGGGGATGGTATCGTACCACCGGATGCTGCAGACCAAGAGGAGGTGGCGCGGGTCATAAAAGAGATCATCGCTACTGTCGGCGGCCTGCCTGATCGCAGTGGCAAGATAGGTGTTGACAAGTCGACAGTAGAAACCTTCTTCGAACAGGCCCAGGCCTTGTGCAATTGGTATGCTGCTGCGCATGAAGATGAGTCGATACTGCCGCTAGGCATGGAACGTACTGCAGCCGCTGCTACTGCCATGGACGCAGTAAGGGCCAAGATAGATGACTATTTCACTAGGTGTCAATTGACAGAATACGATCTAGCTGCAGCTAGGGCCGTTAATCCCACTGAACAGGTATATCAATCAGTAGCCTCAGGTCAGATCTCATCTTCTTCCAGTCAGGTTGCTGAGTTGCCGTTGGCCAGGGCAGAGCCTGGAAGGCCACTACCTTTGGATAAGGAACTGAACCCTGCGTGGGAAGGGCCGATGGCCAGGTTTGTGGCCGCCACTGTCAAGCCACTATTGGGCTACGAGCCTAATGGCCTGACCCAGGAAGATTGGGTGATCCTAAAGAAGAGGTTGGCTCCATATTACCAGTGGCAGGCGGCAAGGCCTCAGACAAAGGTTGAAGCCCTTGGATTGGCCCGGCTGCAGGCAATCCTGGCAAGCGATCTCAAGTCAAGGATTCTCGATCTAATAAGTAGGGATTTGGACCTTGCAGATGAGGCAGCAAAGATCTCCACAGTGGAGAAGGTATTGCTATTCAGGAGGGACCTCCTGAAGTTGCTCAATAATTTTGTCAGTTTTGCGGATTTTTACCGTGGCGGCTGGTCCATATTTCAGGTCGGTACCTTATACATGGATAGCAAGGCATGCAGGCTCTGTTTGGAGGTGACCGATCCAGCTAGGCATGGCCTGTTGGCAGGCTTTTCTGGGGCGTACCTGGCCTATTGCAACTGCACAAGGCCTAATGGCCAGAGTAAGGGTATCGTAGCGGCATTCACCGCAGGTAGTTCGGATAACCTGATGGTAGGGCGAAATGGGGTCTTCTATGATCTTGATGGACAGGAATGGGATGCCACGATCACCAAGATCGTCTCGAACCCTATCAGCCTTGTTGAGGCCATTTGGTCACCATACAAGAAGGTTATCAGATGGATAGAGCAGCAGGCAGCAAGGTGGGCAGAGACTAGCGAGTCCGCCTCCACTCAAAAGCTCTTGGAGGTTGCCAAGCCAGCAGTCGCGGCTGGCAAGGGACCTCAGGTCACTAGTCTTGGGCCGAGGAAGATCGATGTGGGGACAGTAGCAGCATTGGGGGTAGGGGTGGGGGCGATTGGGTCGTTTCTGGCAGCGTTGATAGGTAGGTTTGTCATGTTAGGTCCATGGGTACCTGTGGGGATCCTGGGTCTGATCTTGGCGATATCAGGGCCGTCGGTCTTCTTGGCATACCTGAAGATCAGGAGGCGTAACCTGGGCCCATTGCTAGACGCCAGTGGTTGGGCAGTCAATGGTTGGGCAAGGATCAATGTCTTGCTCGGCCGATATCTGACGCAGGTAGCAAGGTTGCCAGAACAGGCCTCTAGACAGCTGGTCGATCCCTTTGTACAGCGTACATGGCCCTGGTGGGTATTGGGATTCTCGATAGCGGCCATTGTATTGGCTGCAGTGGTCTTCTTGGTTATCAAGTATCGCTAACGGACCTCGTGACTGGGTGGTGATGTTTGCATCGGCAAACCCACGCTTCGGATACCCTGCAGATCTACGGGGCACCATACGGGTCTTTGGAAAGAGCTGTCGAAAGTTCGCCAGGGAACTTCAGTCTTCTCTGCAAGCCATAATCTCATAGGCCACAGCCCTCATGATAGCAGCAGATCCTTGCTTTTTGGCTCCAACTTTAGACAATGAATCTAGAGCTCGATCGTATGCAGGTCAAGCCAATCCTCAGATACTTGCCATTCGATTTGTCACTCCAAACAGGGAAGATACCCACTGAATACCACTGGCGTTTTCGTAAGGTCTGTCAGGCCAAAGGCCTGGAGGCAGCCGCGGTTCTGTAGTTGCGATCTATATCCGGCTCTACTTGATCACGGGGGCTGTGCCACCACTATGGCCTGTGGCGACCCTCTGCGTTTTCTAATGGTCCTTAGATCAGCATAAGGCTGCGGGGCTTGCCACGCAGTCAGGATCTGACAGGGCTAGTGGCTTTTTGGTAGAAAAGATCGCCTGCACTCGCTAGATTAGAAGGCCTAGTAGTAGCCGGAAATGAACTGATATCAGAAAGGTGATAAACTATGAGAAGGTTTGTCAGGACATCAGATAGGGGATCGGGTCTGGATAGGTTAAGCCTGGCAGTACTGTTTGTCTTGGCCGGCTGCACCATGATAGATGTAAGGCCGGGCAAGCAGGCCCAGGGACAGGTAGGATGGGAGGGTGTTCCGGCGATCTTGGCCAGGATCGTGCCACCTACGTTCCCGGATCGGGATTTCGACATCAGGGCATATGGTGCTGTGGCGGACAACGCCACCGATATCAAGCCCGCACTGGATAAGGCCATCGCAGCATGCCACGCAGCAGGCGGCGGGCGTGTGGTCGTCCCAGCGGGTGATTGGTTTGTCAAAGGGCCGATACATCTGTCCAGCAGGGTCAATCTGTATCTGGCCGAGGGTGCGACGGTCAACTTCAGTACCGACCCCAATGATTACATGCCAGTAGTACATACAAGATTTGAGGGCATAGAATTGATGAATCTTTCGCCACTGATCTATGCATTCGGGCAGGAGGATATCGCCATTACCGGTAAGGGCACATTCCACGGCCGGGCGTCTGATAAGAATTGGTGGTCCTGGCGCCTCGGCAAGGATGGTGTTAGCAGGGCCAGGTCTTATGGCCGAGAGGACTTGGCCAGGACCCCTGTCGAACAGCGGGTCTTGGGGGTAGACGACGGCCTGCGTCCCGTTTTTGTCCAGCCTTACCGCTGCAAGAACATCCTGATCGAGGGGGTCACATTCCGTGATTCGCCCATGTGGTTTCTGAATCCTGTCTTGTGTCAGAATGTGATCATACGCAATGTCACCATCATAGGCCATGGTCCAAACAATGACGGCTGCGACCCGGACTCCTGCAAGGACGTGCTGATCGAGGGCTGTTACTTCGATACAGGTGATGATTGCATCGCAATCAAGTCTGGCCGCGATGCTGATGGGCGGCGTGTGGGCGTACCCAGCGAGAACATCGTCATCCGCAATTGCAGGATGCGGGACGGCCACGGTGGTGTGGTGATCGGTAGTGAGATGTCCGGCGGGGTGCGGAACGTCTTTGCAGAGGATTGCCAGATGGATAGTCCAAACCTGGACCGGGCATTGCGGATCAAGTCCAATTCATATCGCGGTGGATTTGTCGAGAATGTCTATTTCCGCAGCGTCAAGGTGGGCCTGGTGGCAGATGCGGTCTTCCGTATCAACATGTTCTACCAGAACGACCGAGGAAGATATCTTCCTGTTGTCCGCAATATCGTGATGGAGGATGTGACCGCTCAAAAGGCGCCCAGGGCCTTCTATTTTCATGGCCTTGATGAACTGCCTATCCGTGATGTGACTATCAAGAACTGCAAGTTTGATGATGTCTCGCAGCCCAGTGTCATGTCTGGGATCGAGGGCCTACGCCTGATCAACGTCAAGATCAACGGCCTACCTAGGGAATAATGCAGGTGTAGTCTGAAGACATGTTTTTTGGCTGGTGTGTACCTGCGGTCGGTCGTCTCAATAGGCGACCGCGGTCCATCACTGGTACGAATTGCTGCTGATCCCAGTGCACTCCTTTGTCACTGAGGCCACCGGGACCTGTCTTGACGCTGGGCTGGCTGCTGGCTAGCATGATCAGAGATGGGCGACAGGATGGTCTGCTATTGCATTGGTGGGCCGGGGAGTGTGATCGTTGCGGCGATCCGCAACGGCGCGCTTACCCTCAAGGAGATCCAGGATGCAACAGGTGCCTGCACAGGCCACCGCTGTAGCCAGATGAACCCCAGCGGGCACTGCTGTTCGGCCGACATACTGCGATTGATAGCCGCTTACGCTGGATCAGATACCTGTCAAGATCCTCAGCGCTAATGATCATTGTACTGGCAGATTGCGACCAGAGGATAAGCGGGATGAGAAAGACCGACCTGCTTACCAATAGGATCATATGCCTGCTCGCGGTAGCGATATTGGCCCTTCTGCTTGCGGTACCGGATCTGGCGGCCCAGGGCAGGCAGACCCATACCTGTGGCTGGAGCAGATCGAAGGTAAGAAGGCCATGGAATGGGTCGTCCAGAGGAGCCAGGCCACAGTCTCGGTCCTCCAGACACAGCCGCTCTTTGAGCAGATAAGGCAGAAGGCGCTGGAGATCTACAACTCAGACAAACGGATCCCGTATGCATCGATCATGGGTATGTATACAACTTCTGGCAGGACCCAAACAACGATCGGTGTATCGGGCAGAGGACGGCCGTCGAAGACTACCTCAAGCCCTCGCCTGGATGGGAGGCCCTGCTGGGTATTTACAGACTCTGCAAAGAGGAGGGCCGATCTTGGGTCTTCAAGGGTGCTGATGGTCTCTATCCCGACTGCGAGCTGTTCATGGTGTATCTATCCAGTGGGGGAGGGGATGCCCAGGTCGGCCGGGAGTTCGATGCAAGGTCCCGACAGTTCGTAAAGGATGGCTTCATCTTGGCTGAGGCCAAGGGCTTGGCATCATGGAGGGACGCCAATACTGTCTACGTACAGACCGATTTCGGGCCCAGCAGCCTTACGGACTCAGGATATCCCCGCACAGTGAGACTTTGGTCGCGAGGTACACCACTTATCCAGGCAGGGAGCATATTCGAGGGCCAGCGGACGATGTGGCCGTCGATTGCACCTACATCCCTACCCCTGAAAGGCGCTAAGACATGGTCACCCGCCAGATCACCTTTCGGCAGCGGGTCCTGCGGGATGCAAATAGGTGTCCCAGGGGGCTGGTTATCTGGCGTGTTAATCCTGCCTATCGCTCAGTATCCTGACCGGCCCAAGTAGACCTGCAGGGCGCAAAGGGCCCTGTGCGCGGTCTGCTGGAGAGGTCCATGTGATGCGGCTGGATGGGTCGGCGTCCTTGTCAGCCAATAAGCGGTTGACCCATGTATTGGTTACGTGGATCTCCAGTTGGTTTTGGCCGGCCTGTATTGCCTTGTCTATCTCTACGCGATATGGCCATGTCCATGCGATCCCACAGTAGATATCATTTACTAGGACCTCGGCGACGTTGGCGACCGTGCCGAGGTCCAGATAGATCTGGCCTGATGGTCTGATCTTGCATATGAACTTGCCCTTATATATAGCAGTGCCGGAGTAGTGCCTAATCCCAGGCTCATCCCTCTTGGTCCAGTCCTCGAGCCGCTCGAACAGCACAGGCCCAGCCGGTCCGCCAAGATTCGGGTCGAATCTGACCTCCCATGGGCCCCGGATCTCCTGGATGACCTGAAACTGAGGCCAGTTGGGGCCATTGTCCTCGGAGGTCTTGTCTGTATGCCTGCGAAACACGATAAACATAGACCCATTCGGATCAAGGTATATCGGCAAGACCGTTCGACCCTCGGCGATCCGCCACTGCCTGGCATCCTTGGTCCTGCCTGTCAGTGGATCCCACAGCTCAGGTATTAAGCCGTTTACCCGCAGTGACAATTCAACGGTCCTGGCAATTGGCACCTGGTTGGAGACAAAGTATATCTCCATATCGTCAGTTCTGCGGTGGGACCAGGCGATGTTCTGGATCCTTCTGCCATGTCCATCCGAGGCAAGCAGGTCTGGTGGGATGCCCAGTCTGTCTAATGAACTTTCTACGAATGGCGAAAGGTATACATTGGGACTTAGCCTTAATCGGTCCGCCAGGTCCTCGACCAGATGGTCTGCCCCAGGATGGCCGACAAGGCTCGGTGATTTAACAGGTAACCAACCCATTATTACCGGTATGCCTGCCTCTGCGATCTGCACAAGTCGCTGGGCCAGTTCGGGTGTGATCAGGCCTGGATCTGGGTCCATGGGGTTTGAGGCAGGTATCACCAGGACCCGATACTCGACCCCGCCAGGGGTTCGGATCCGTGGCTGCTGGCCTTTTATGATCGTGGACCTCAGCAGGGCGTCTGGATTGATGGAGTCGTACGCATAACCACCGAGCGGATCGGTCCAGTCCGTTGCATCGCGTATATTTGCACAAGCGGTCACACCCCTGGGCATCTGTCTGGTTGGCAGGCCTTCGTTTGCCAGCCTAGTGAGCTCTTTCTGGACCTTCTCGATCCCTATCAGACCTGGTAGCGTCCTGATCAGCCTCTCCGGTAGGATGGCCCGGCTTGGCAGGCCCTGGCCAGTAAAGACTGCTATATCTATAACGGGGCTGCCGAGTTGCAGGAGCATCTGGCATCGCCGCAGATAGTCGATCCATGCCCGGCCTGGTCCAAACCAGGTCTGGTCCCTCTGGAAGAATAGGCCTATAGGCCCCATGGTCATCCCAGGTCTTCGATCCATCCATGGATTGTGGACAAATACGTGGAAGACCAGGCGGTTGATACCCAATGCAAGGTGCAGATCGCCAAGCGGCTTTAACGCCGCCGGGTGTTCGTCCCAATCAAGACGCAGTTGTGTGAATGCCTCTGCCTGCACTATCTGCTTGTCGTATACATGCGCGGCAGATATGGCCTCCAGTATGTCCGTGGGCTTGTCATGTGTCGGGCTGTTGAGCCAGGATTCACCCATAGGGATGTCTACCTTTGTGAAGTGGAGCATCCCGTCGGCCATGAATGTCGGGGCAGTGCACTCGGCACTGAACTGGCAGCCATGCTCGTGGGCCAGTTCCGCCAATGTCCCAAAGAATCTTTCTACCATCAGCTCAGAGATGGTCTGGCGGAGGTTATATAGGACCTTCTCTGAGACCTCGGCGCTGCCTACCGGTAGGCCTGCGAGCACTGGAAGGTATGGCCTCAGGTCATAGCCCCTTCTCCTGCGGAACTCCTCTGGCAGACATGCAGACCAATTCTGGCAGCCCGATTCCCAGCTATCGGTGTGAAAGACCCTCAATACCCTACCAGCCAGATCAGGCCCGATCTCGGCCCTGATCTGGCCGAACCACCGATCGAATTGAAGCCTTATTGCATCTGGATTGAACCTGTCGCATTCCAGGCCTATGGCACCGGTACCTGTGGTATTACGCTGGCCTGAGGGCGTATGGCCTATGCGGAGGATCGTCCAATGGCCTTCAGGCACCTCCCAATCGATCGTCCCATTGGGGTCCATCTTGTCCGTTATGTCCAGTATCTGATCGGCTCTTATGCATAGCTGATCCGGTATCTCCTGAGGCGTTGTCCTCCTGGCGACCCTCCAGACAAGGCCGGACTTGCCCTCGAATTGGTGTATCCGCGGCAGGCTCGATAGGTGCAGGCATTGGATCCTCAGGCTCGGCCTCCACTTGGCAGTGTCCAGGTCTTCTGCCCCTGGTTCTGAACCGTCGAAATTATAAACGAAACGAAAGTACCTGGCGGTGGTAGGCCTTATGGCAAAGGTATAGGCCGGGCAGCCCAATGGATCTCGGTCCTGCCAGCCGTGGCGGGGCGGGTCGAGCTGGCAGACGAACCTGAAGTCGTTGCCATCGTCGCTGACCTCCAGGCGACCCCTGAGCGGCTGAAAGCTGGTGCCTGCTGGCCTTATGAGTATAGAGCGGCAGGTAAAGGGCCGCTCGAACTGGTATTGGATCCAACAGGGTCTGTCGCTGCGAAATACCTGGCTGTTGTCTGATCTTGCAAGGAACTGTGGCTGCTGGCCTTCGATGCTGGTACTGACCTTGGGTATGACCGTATCGGTCGAGGTCCCTGTACCCTCCAGCGATGGGAAGGCAAGGATGGCGATGTCTCTATAGAAGCCCTCATTGGTCGCCGGCATCGGCAGTTGGATCCTTACACGGTAAGGTCCGGCCAGATTGGTTTCGGACCAGACCACTTTTTGCATGGCAAGCCCTGGTGTGATCCATGGCCCGCCTGCCAGCGAGAATCCATCACACGCATGCAGACCCAGTTGCAGGCCGAGCCTGTCTGCCTCCTGGAATGCGTGCCTGAGCATCTGGCGCGAGCGATCCGTCATAGGCACTGCAGGCGGCTCGAAGACCGGCGGCTGGCCAGGTGGCCTTACAAAGAAAAGGTATGCGCCTTCTATGCCCGCTGCCTTCATGGCCTGGAGGTCTGCGGTGATCCCCTCTTGGCTGACCGCCCCTTCCATCCAGTACCAGAATACCCAAGGGCCATAGCCAGCAGGGGGATCCTGGAACCTGGCAGCCAAGTAGTCTTGCGTCCCGCTGCCAAGACACAGTAGCCCTAACAACACGACGGCCTTTGCTGCGATCACCTGGCCACCTCCACAGGTCTGGATGTGGCCAGTGCGATGGCCCTGCCCTTGCTACCTACTGCGCAGTAGAAGTGATAAACAACACCATTGTGTTTTATAAGCCAAGGCTTGTGAGCAAACTGCTGGTCCCAAGGCTCAGAGGGTTCGATCAATGTAGGGCCATCCCAGCAGGTCCAGTTCACAAGGTCATAGGATGCGGCGAATGTATCGAATGCCTTTGGCCTCCAGAATGCACCGAAGTAGAACATCACCCAAAGATCACCCATCCTGACCACCTGTGGATCGCCGCTTATCACCCCATGCCTCAGTCCAGCGGGCCTTGGATGGGCTATGATTGGCTTTTCGCCGTATCTCCGCCATCTTCGCATGTCGTCCGAGATGGCCATCAGGATGGTCTCATCGCCGCGAGGGGGCCTGGCGTTGTAGAACATCACGAACGGTGCACCTAGCGTCTTGGCCTGGTCATACAGGATGTGGCTCTTGAACAGGACCTCTGTCTCGAAGGGCCTTGCATCAGGATCATTCGGCCGCAATACTGGCTCAGGCAGCCTCTGCCATCCATCCAGCCGTGTTGGATCGTTTGCATAGGCAATGCCGATGCAAAGTGGCGGCCTCTCGTAACCGGGTATGGCACCACCCAGATAAGAGATCCAGTACTTGCCATCATAAGACATTGGTCTGCAATCCCCACCCCAGTTGGGGTCTACTAGGCCGATGCCCCCTCCGACATTTGCGCTATCCCATGCCCCTTGAGGTCCGCGTTCCAGGAGGGTCCCAATTGGCTCCCAGTGGATCAGGTCATCGCTTGCAGCTAGTTGGGTGGTATAGCCTTGCGGCTCGCCTTCGAGCTGGACATACACCATGTACCACCTGTCCTTGTACCTGAAGACCGTAGGGCAGTCCACCATCTTGCCCTCTGGGGCCGGCAGGACGATACCGACCTTGTATGGGGTCTTGACCTCTTCGTATATGGCCTGCATCCGCTCAGGCGGCACCTGGCTAGCCAGGTGTGCCGAGCAGAGCAGGGCGGCGACAAGGGGCATCACTGCATTCATCCTCGTAACTCCAAAACGCTGCGGTCTGGCTGGGGCCTCATTCGATTTGAACCGCAGGCCTGGCCTTGTTATATTAATGTCTTGGTCGTCTTTGTGTGATGAAAAATGTGCTTATCAATGGCTCAGTCTGCCGCTGTTATGGCCTCGTCGGTCTGGTCGAATAATGGGGTAGGTATGGTCAAGAATGGGTTTACATTAATAGAGCTCTTGGTGGTCATAGCTATCATTGCGATCTTGATGGGGATCCTCCTGCCTTCCTTGCGTGCAGCCAGGGAGGGTGGTTATCGCGCGGTCTGCCTGAATAGCCTGCGGCAATTGACCACAGGCTGGTTGATGTATTCAGACGACAACGGCGGCAGGCTGGTCAAGGCCGACACCCACGACAGTGACGCCTGGGTACAATGGGATGATGCCTATGACCAGACCACAAGGGAGATGGCCATCACCAGGGGCAGGCTGTATAAGTACTGCCCCAACAAGAAGGCCTACCAATGCCCCTCCGGTATAAGGGGTGAGGTCATTACATACTCGATCGTGGACGCCATGAATGGCCATGTCGAGATATCAGGTGCCACACCCCCACCACTAAGGAACCGCAACCAGATCAAGCATCCTGCGCTTCGTACGGTCTTTCTGGACGAAGGTAAACTGACACCCTCTAGCTGGACGGTCTATTACTACAAGGAGCTCTGGTGGGATAGGCCCAGCGTCAGACACAGCAATGGGACGTGCTGGTCCTTTGCAGACGGCCACAGCGAGTATTGGAAGTGGTCCAATCCCAGGACCATCAAGCTTGGCAGGACAAAGGAGGGCGAGACCCTCAGCCCTGGCCAGAGCGATCCATTCTGGTCCATGGGCAACAAGGACCTGTATCGTGTGCAAAGGGCATGCTGGGGCGGCCTGGGCTACAAACCTTCTGCCGAATAGGAGTCATCTATGAGGTCTGTTATCTCCGCCTGGTTGGGGTGTCTGCCTATTGTCTTTTTACTGTACTGTGCATCGGTACTTGCCAGCGAGGATTCCTGCGGGATCGCGGTTGTTGTGCCGGCCCATCCGCCTGCAAGGGTTACCTTTGGTGCAGAAAGGCTGATTGCGGCGTTGAGATCGGCAGGTGTACAGGCCCAGCTGACGCAAGTAACTGGCCGGAGCAGGTTTATCGAACTGAAGCTTGCCGAATCAAAGGCTGGCCAAGAGGCCTTCCGTATCCAGACAATGCCTGATGGGAATTACCAGATCACAGGCGGGCCTTCCGGGCTGCTCTATGGATGCCTTCAAATGGCGGATCGAATATCTCGGGATGGCAAGCTGCCGGGCGGGATTGACATCTCCGACAGACCAGTGTTCGAATTGCGTGGCGTGTGCGTTGGCCTACAACTACCATCGGTATTACCCGGCAGGGGCACATACGAGTACCCGATTACACCCGAGAACTTCCCATTCTTCTATGACAGGCAGTTGTGGATAGAATTCCTGGATTTCCTGGCAGCCAATAGGTTCAATTGCCTCTATCTTTGGAACGGTCATCCATTCGGATCGCTGGTGAAGCTGGAGGAGTATCCGTATGCCCTGGAGGTGCCGGAAGAGATATATCAAAGGAATGTAGAGACCTATCGCTTCATTGCCCAGGAGGCGGACAGGCGTGGCATATGGCTGATACAGATGTTCTATAATATCTTCGTCTCAAAGCCTCTTGCTGAAAGGCATGGCATCCCTACGCAGCACAGCCAGTCGAACCCACTGGTACTGGACTACAACCGCAAGTGCATAGCCAAGTTCATAGAGACATATCCTAATGTTGGGCTACTAGTCTGTCTTGGGGAGGCACTCAGGGGTCAGGGGAACCAGGAATTCTGGATGCGGCAGGCCATCATACCTGCAGTCAAGGACGGCATGGCCAGGCTCGGCCTGGAGGAAGAGCCGCCTGTGATCGTCCGCGCACATGCCGTTGGTGACATGAAGGCCCTGATGGAATCCGCATTACAGGATTACAAGAATCTCTACACCATGGCCAAGTACAACGGCGAATCATTAGTCACTGACCTGGTGCGCGGTAGGTGGCAGGAGATCCATCTCGATCTGAGCAGGCTAGGCTCCAAGCACGTCGTGAATATCCATCTGCTGTCCAACCTGGAGCCCTTTAGGTATGGTGCCACGGATTTTATCGGCAGGTGCGTGTTGGCTTGCAGGGACCAATTGGGTGCGAAAGGTGTCCATTTATATCCCCTTGCATATTGGGATTGGCCCAACAGCCCTGACAAGACCGAGCCAAGGCTCCGGCAATACAAGAGGGATTGGATCTGGTTTGAGGCATGGGGTAGATACCTCTGGCAGCCGGATCGTGAAAAGATCGCCGACCAACAGTATTGGACCGATCGCCTGGCCGGCTTCTATGGGGACCGGCGTGCCGCTGGGCTTGTCTTGGCTGCATACAACCATGCAGGGCTCTGTGCACCTATGCTATTGAGGCGATTCGGGATCACAGACGGCAACAGGCAGACCTTCTCATTGGGCATGTTCCTGGATCAGTTGGTGGATCCTGGGCCTTATGGGCCGGTAAGTGGCCTGTGGGAATGGTACTCGCCGCCTGGCGAGAGGCTCGATGTGTACGTAAAGAAGGAGTGGGCCGGCCAGCCCCACGGGGGCGAGACGCCGGTAAGCATTATAGAGGATACACTAAGGCTGGCCTCACAGGCAAGCCAGGCGATAGATAGGGCAGCAGGGCTCGTCACTAAGAACAAGCAAGAGTTTGCCAGACTGCAGAACGACATCCACTGCATCGAGCTTGTCACCAAGTACTATGCAGAGAAGGCCAGGGCCGCGATCCTGGTACTGCGGAACCGCTATAGCAAGGACCCCAATGACCTCAAGGCTGCAGAGGTCCATCTGGCCAGGTCACTTGATATCTACAGGGAATTGGTAAAAAGGACAAGCAATACCTATATCTACGCTAATTCACTCCAGACAGGCCACCGCCGCATACCAATTAGGGGTTGGCAGGATGACAGACCTTATTTCTATCATTGGCAGCACATGCTGCCTTTGTACGAGAAAGAACTGGAGGACTTTAAAGCAAGGATCTCCTCACCCGAGCAGGCAAGGCCTGTCAGCGAACCAGGCCCACGTCTGGAATCAGCACCATTTACCTTGCTCAGCGACCATGCCCAGACATATCATGTCAGGGTCGGGGCAAG
>JARYLO010000035.1 GCA_029907605.1 Sedimentisphaerales bacterium | reverse complement strand
ATGGGCAATGTGGCCACATCATTCCTAGCACAGGGCCAGTATGGTACGATCTTGGATGACCTCCAGGTACAGTACCTCTTGAGGGCCACACAGGCACGTAGCGACATAAAGACCCTCAGCGCGCCAAGGGCTACTGTGATGAGTGGCGAGCCTGCCATATTCAACCTTGCCAGCTCGTTCGATTTCGCCTTACCTCCTGAGACATCCTTTGGTTATCAACCTGGTCTTGCACTCGGTACCACAGGTACCCAGACGACGGTGACACCTCAGTACACCACAGTGGTCACAGGCAACAGCCTTCAGATCACACCGACCATCAGCAAGGACAAGAAGCATGTCTTGCTGACCATAGATGTGATCAGGGCGAGGTTGGTCGGGATCAGAGAACAGGATGTAGAGACCATCGCGCCAGGTCCGACCGGTCAGAATGAGGTCGTCAGATTCCGTGTTCATACACCTGAGACAGAGGCAGCGGAGCTATCGACCCGTGTGATGGTACCTGATGGCGGTACACTGCTACTGGGTGGCCAGACGGTGACCACAGAGACAGAGAAGGAGACCGGAGTGCCGGTCCTCAGCAAGATCCCAATCATTGGGCGGGCCTTCAGTGGCCAGAGCAAGGTCAAGGATCAGCAGATCCTGCTCTTGCTAGTAAAGCCTAGGATCATATTGATGCACGAGACGGATCAGGAGGCATTGGCTGAGGCAGAGGCAAGGCAGGCACATCCATTCTAGGCGGCATGAGGCTGATTGCGTCTATGACAAATACTGAGGAAACGGAGGTCTGATCAGGAGCCCAGATATGCGATGGCAGTTCAAGGTCTATCTGTTGATAGGTACTATGGCTGTATGCATTGGCCAGCACCAGGCCCTCGGCGATATCTTTTCAGGGTCGACGCTGGCAACAGCCATAGAGGATACCAGCTCTTACAAGCCAGGCTCTATACTTGTAAGGTTTGTCGAGCCTTTGCGGCCCATAGGTGTAGACCAGCCGTGGACCGGGCCGCGTACCAGGCGGTCGATACAGGCCATAGTAGCAGACAGGATCCTGCCTGGCTGCCAGATCGTCCGCGATCTAGGCTCAGTGGTGCCAGGGCTTGTCAGCATCAGGCTACCTGCGGGCATAAGTGTTCAGGATGCGGTGGCACGGTTCAACAGCTCCCCATACGTGGTCTACGCAGAGCCCAACTATAAACTCAGGCTTGCCTATTTCCCAAGGGATGCCTGGTTTGACAGCCAGTGGGCATTGCACAATACAGGCCAGTCAATCAGGATACCTGGGCAACCGGGCCAGTTCCTGCCACCTGGTCTGCCAGGTGCAGACATCAATGCGCCAGAGGGCTGGGACCTGATGGGCGAGGGCAAGGAAGGGGATGCCTCTAAGATCTTTGTTGCAGTACTTGACACAGGTGTAGACTACAACCACCCAGACCTGCAACCGAACCTTTGGTCAGAGACGATATCCTTGATCCCAGCCGATGCAAACCTTGCGGATCCAAACTTCAATCCGAATGATCCGAACTTCCTGTACACCTCATACGGTGCAGACTATGTAGATGACCCGCCTGCTGACGTGATGGATCCACAAGGCAATCCGTACAGCTATGATCCAAATGTGATGGACACACATTACCATGGCACTGCGGTAGCCGGGATCATCGGGGCCACTTGGGACAACAGCGGCATTGCAGGTGTCTGCAGCAAGGTCAAGATCGTGACCGTCAGGATCTCTGACGGCAATGAGATCAATATGGATACCGCAGTTGCGGGCTTTGCATTTGCGCTAAGCTTCGGATACAACGCGCCCAAGAACAAGGCCCATGTGATCAACTGCTCTTGGGGCACTCAGAGCTGGCCCCAAAGCCTCTACAGTGCCATTGCCAGCGCACCTGATGTGATCGTTGTGGCCGCTGCTGGGAACATGTTCGATGACCCCGCTGTCCCAGCAACTGACATGGACGCCCAGCCATTCTATCCAGCAGGGTTCGGTAGTGCCGCAGGTGCGAGGATCAGGGGGGCTGATCCACTGCCCAATGTGATATCAGTGATGGCAACCGACAGGTTTGACCAGCCTGCATCCTATTCCAATTGGGGTCCCAGGACCGTGCACATCGGTGCACCTGGTGATGCGATCATCACATTGGTACCAGTCCTCGGTACACCTGCCCTGACTGCAGATGGGATCCCTGCCATAGCTGGTACCCCTGAATCTGAGGGCGTGGGATTGGTCAGCGGGACGTCTTATGCCGCGCCACACGTCACAGGCGCATGCGCACTAGCACTATCCATAAACCCGAATCTCACCCCAGTAAGGGTCAGGTACCTGATGACACACCCTGATGCGGTAGACCCAGTACTACCAGGGTTGTGTACATCTGGGGGTCGTCTGAACCTTGCAAAATTCTTGAAGCTGGTACCTGCTGGCAAGGTCAGGAACCTCAGGACGGGCAAGGACTATACGGGCCTAACGCCCATTACAGACGCGATAAAGGAGGCTGCTACTGGTGATGAACTGGTTGCAGATTCCAACCACTTCTATGCAGAGCCGACCATAAACTTCAATGGCAAGTTGATCAAGCTCCGTAGCGGTGACCTCGATGCCACACCTATAGGACCGCCTTCGCCTTCTGACACGATCATCAGCTATTATGATGACAGGCAGGCCAGGTCTGGCCAGATTATCGTCCCTAATCAGCCGACCGTCTTGTTCGCGACCAATGAATCTGACAAGGCCATCCTTGAGGGCTTCACGATCCAGGACGGGGCACCTGGTATCCAGATAGGCCAGGTGGTGATACAGAACAAGAAGGAGGTCCTGAAGGTCTCATCCCCACAGATCATAAACTGCATAGTGACAAAGAATAAGGTCTCTGGCGGGATCATATGCCTTGGCGGCAACGCCAACATACAGGACTGCACCGTCATAAACAACATCTCTGCCAGCTCCGGCGGCGGCATCTATGTTAGTAGGGGCGCTGCCATCAAGATTACCGGTTGTTCAGTGGCCAAGAATGTTGCAACTGATGGCTGGGGAGGTGGCATATGCCTTGATAAGGGTAGTGCGCAGATCCAGTCCACTAAGGTCCTGTCCAACCAGGCAAGGTGGCACGGCGGCGGTATCTATCTGTACCAATCCGTCAGCCCGATAGTCGATTGTAATGTCACTGGCAATTATTCCTACATAGATGGCGGTGGTATCTACTGGGAAGGCCAGGATGCACCGGTAGATGCGACAGGCCTGATAGTAGTGGGGAATAGGGCCTTTTATGGCGGCGGCGGTATAGGCCTTATCGATACGGCTGGGAGGATCGCCAATTGCCTCATGACGGACAATGTCAGCGAAGGCACCGATGGTGGCGGCATCCATGCCCGCAACAGCACCCTGGACCTTTCTAACTTCACCTTTGCACATAATCACTGTCTGCCTTTGTATGCCTATGGTGGGGCCATATATCAGGAGGAGGGGGCAAGGATAAGGTTAACCGATAGCATCGTATATGACAACAACGATGTTGCCATTGCCCACGGCGATACCGGTTCCAGCACGCAGATCTCCTATTGCCTATTCTATGCCAATGCCCAAGGCGACTTCAGGAGGGCAGGGAGGAACTACTTGATCACAGACCCTGCCATTGCAGGGACGATCGGTGCAAGCAACAACCTGGTTGCAGACCCGAGGTTCGTCAGGGGCAGGCTGGGCAACTACTACCTTAGCAGTTGGGATGCAGGCCAGATCCTGGATATCAAGGGCAGGCCCATAGATCCTGACATAAACCCTGGATCGCAGCCTTCTGATGCGAACAGCCCTGCCATAGATGCTGGAAGCGACATGGCATCTGCCCTAGGCTTAGACAAGGTCTCTACACGCACAGACAATGTGGCAGATAGTGGCAGGGTGGACATAGGCTTCCATTACAACGATCCTGAGGAGAACCGTTCGTTCCTGGTCGCGCCTATTGTCACACCGGCAGGCATGGCAGAGGTCACGCCTGGCCCCGATTTCTTTAAGGAGTTCTCGCAGGTATTGATCAAGGTCAATGTCACCGATCCTGCCTATCAATTGGCAGGATGGAAGGGCACTGATAACGATGCAAAGATCGACCTTGACCCCAATGGTCTGGTGGCCCAGTTCCAGTGGAATGTGCTGACTGTCCTGAGGCCTTCAGAGCAGGACTATATCCAGGTAGATATACGGCTTGAGTCCAAGATGGTGGAGCTAAGGGCAAGGGTGACGGGCGATACCGCTGCTGGCAAGATCACCCCAACGAGGATGATGGTCCGCAGGGGGGCAACGGTACCGGTCTCGGTGGTATTGAAGGACAAGAACTACGCGATCCGTTGGACCGGGACGAATGACGATCTATCCCAGGAGTTCATCAACACCGTTACCATGACACCTCCGTATTCCACAGACCCCAGGGGCAGGGATTATAAGGAGGTCATAGCATATCTCTACAGGCCAAGGACCATTGTCTTGGGTTCTGGTGGCATAGACTACAGTATCCTTGATGGTGCTGCAGAGGGCGATGTGGTCATCATCCCTACAGGCACGCATACTGCATCACCTAATGTCCAGACCTTGGTGATAGACAAAGGTATTACCATAAGCGGTCAGAACCCGGAAAGCCCAGATATTACTGGAGCCACGGTGTTAAAGAATTTGCATCTAGTCATAACCAATTCCCATGTAGTCATAGAGGGCCTGACGTTTACTGACCAGTCAAAGATATTCATCCAAGGCTGCTCTCCTACCATAAGGAATTGTAGGTTCGTAGATTGCTACAAATGGGGAGCAGACAGTCCTAATACCACCATTGAGCCAGATGATGGTCCTAATGGCACGTCCGTAGTTGGTGGGGCGATCGAGATCTCAGGCCTTGGTAACACAAGTCCAAAGATCCTCAACTGCATATTCTCTAACTGTTTTGTCCGCGGCGGTAGCGGGGGCAACGGCGACAATGGCGGCGGCCAGCATCCTGAAGGCTATGACGGCGGTTGGCCTGGTTATGCCTATGGCGGCGCTGTTTATAGCTACGGTGATGCGGATATCCTGTTCAAGGATTGCCACTTTGACGGCTGCTACGCCATGGGTGGCAATGGTGGCGATGGCGGCAACGGCGTTCAGGGCGCCCATGGTGGACGTGGCGGTGGGTGGGTATGGCCGCCTTCATATGAAACCGGGCCTGGGACCGTCAATCCTCACATGGACTGGTCTTGGTGGGATGGGTGGCAATATGGGCCGTACATGGACTATTGGAAGTACAGCGGTTATGGTGGTGCGGTCTACATGGAGGGCGGCTCAAAGGCCAAGTTTGTCAATTGCAATTTCAATAACAATAGGACCATAGGAGGCCTATGTGGTCTAGGATCTAATGTGGCACTATCGGATCCCACACCTAATCGCAGGTTGAGGATAGAGAACCTCGGCGGTGCAGTATATGCGGATGAGGGATGTACGCTGGAGTTTGTGGACTGCAATCTCGCATACAACGATGCCAATATGGCCTTAGAGCCTGGTGCAAGTTTCGCAGGCCCGAACGAGCCGCACGATATCTATGTCAGTATGGGCGGGGCCGTGGCAGTTGAGGACAATTGTGTCCTGAAGATGTCCGGTTGCAGGCTCATTGGCTGCGGGGCTACCATAGGTGGGGCCATATACGCCAGGAATGCAGAGGTCATCCTGGATCGCGTGAACCTGGAACGCAATAACGCATACCTAGGTGGCAGCCTCTTTACTACCGATTGTAAAGGCTCGATCGAGAGGACCAACTTTACGAATAACAGGGCCGAGTTTGTCCTAGAGATGGTCCCATCGGCAGCAGACCCGAATATCCTGCTGCCTGTGTTCGACCCAGGGACGATATTCGCGCAGGGTGGTGGCTACTATGCGGACTCCTCACCTATCCCTATAAGCCACTCTACCTTCACCAATAACTTTGCCACCTCCTCTGGTGGTGGTCTATATCTAAGTGGGCAGAACGGCGCGCCTGAGGGTGTGATGTCTTGGTTGCACAACTGCCTTTTTACCGGCAATATGGCTTATCGGGATGGCGGCGGCATATCTGCCAACTGGTATGCAAAGCTTAAGGTCTCCAACTGCACCATCACGGAGAACAAGGCCACAGGCTCATTTGGTAGCGGTTCTGGCCTTGGTGGCGGCATATATGCAGGTTATGCCAGGGATGTAGAGGTGGTAGATAGCATTATCTGGAAGAATATCGGTGCTGATGGTGCCCAGATCGCTGTCACTACTGGTGTGGACTATAGCGCAAGGCCTTCGCGTGTCACGGTCACGCATAGTGTAATAGGGCCTCAGTACGATCCCAATGCATTTGAGATATTGGCCCTGGCAACCGCTGCTGCCGAACCTGCCAGGCCAGGCGGCAAGCTGATAGAGCCGCAGACCATATATAGCCAGTTCGATGCAGGGCAGCGGATGGTCAATGTCCTTGTCTCTGTGCAGGATAACGTGGCCTTGAGGGCTGCTACCAGGTGGGGCGATCCACAATCAGAGGCAAGGCTGAGGGCGGATATGGCCAGTCGCCAAGAGCAAGTCATATCCAACGTGGGGCCTGCGGATCTGGTGGTCAGGTACAGGTACCAGAACGTGCCTATATTCTCTGCCTCCGTTACTAGGACTGGGCTTAGCAGATTACTGGACGACAGGATGGTGGTCAGTGTAGAGCCGGTCAGGCAAAGGCGTGTGCTACTGCGTCAGGCCTTGTCCTTGGGCAATGCCATGGAGATCAGACAGATCTATGACGGCTCAGGGATCGGTATCGCGGTGGTAGATACAGGTGTGGACTACAGGCATCCAAAGCTTGGTGGCGGTTCTTTCCCGAATGCCAAGGTGATAGGTGGTTATGACACGGGCGACAATGACCCAGATCCACTACCTGCAGGTAACGATGCCCATGGTACTTGTTGTGCTGGCATTGCTGCTGGCAGCCTGGGCGAGTTCGTAGACTACGTCGGAGGTGTGGCACCTGGCGCAAGGATCTATGCACTGAAGGCATCACAGGATGCTGTCCCTGGCCTGTTCCTGGACGATGCGGTCTTGGCTGCCTGGGACTGGTGTATCACACACCGCAATGACAATCCTGGCTTCCCAATAAAGGTGATCACCAACAGCCTTGGTGGTGGCGGGTACAGCTCCAGGGCCCAGGCCGATGGCGCCAATCCTTCTTATGCACAGATGGCCAAGGCATGTGTGGATGTGGGGATAACGGTCGTGGCAGGTGCAGGTAATGATGGGGTGATAGGCCAATTGGCCGTACCTGCTGCCATAAGCAATGTCATAGCAGTAGGAGCGGTCTATGATACCACCGACAGGGTTGCCCAGTATTCTGACAGTGCCGCATTCCTGGATATACTGGCCCCAGCAGATCCAGTTTATACCACCGATATCCTCGGCCCTGCCGGCTATGGGCCAACCGACTATTATGCCGCGTTCAATGGCACATCCGCTGCCAGTCCGTTCGTTGCAGGTGCGGTGGCATGTATGCAGTCAGCCGCATGGCAGAGGCTGCATAGGTATCTGACGCCTGCTGAGGTACTGGCTATACTGAGATCTACCGGTGATCCAGTGACAGATACAAAGTCTGGGATCACCACGCCAAGGATCAATCTTGCTGCCGCGATCCAAGGGCCATGGGGACCTCCGATCAGGGTGGAGGCCGGCTGCGAGCTGAACAAGTTCTTGGCCCAGAGATCCGCCAATTACAACACCTGGGATCCAGCATGGGACCCTGCAAGTGGGAATATCGTTTCTGATCCGCTATTTGTGGAAGGCTATTACCTCAGTCACAGATCCGCAGGTCAGCCTGCCGACAGTCCGTGCATAGATGCAGGCAGCCTGGACGTGAATGACCCGAATGTATTACTAGCCGAATACACCACCAGCACTGACGGCCTAAAGGATACAGGCCCTGTGGACATAGGTTATCACTATGCCAAAGGGCTCACTGCATACAGGCTGACCGTGATGGTATTGCCCGACCCGACAGATGGCCTGGTGCATGGTTCTGTGCAGCCAACCACTATGGTGGTTTACGAGGGCCGTGGTAGCAATGTGGTAGTCATACGTGCATACCCTGATGCTGGCTACAAGGTAAAGGGCTGGCAAGGCACTGACGACGATATGTCTACCTCCTTGGTAAATAGGGTCACAGTGACAAAGGATACGGTTGTTACCGTCCAGTTCGAGCCGGCTGCAACATATACATTCAATGTCGTTGTCAGGCCTAGCAAGGATGGACAGGTACATGGTCGTGTTACGGCAGAGGTCCTGGATCCTGACGGCGAGCCGAATGCCATAGATATCAGCAAGCCTATCCAGCTGTATGATGGTACGGTGGTCAGGCTCACCGCTGTGCCAGATCAGAAATATGAGGTTACAGGCTGGACCGGGACTGATGACGATACCACGATCGGCCTGGTCAAGACCGCCACGATCAAGGGTAAAGACCTGACCATCACGGTACAGTTTGAGGCCAAGGTCGTCAGGACGCTGAGCGTGCCTGGTCAGTATCCTACCATCCAGAAGGCCATAGAGGCCGCCAAGGATGGGGATACGATCATCGTCGATCCAGGGACATACTATGGTGCTGATAGTGCCTACTCGAGTTTCGTACTGATGATCGATAAGGCCATTACGATCTCCTCCCGCAACCCTGAGGACCCGTGCTGTGTCGCATCCACGGTCATCGATGGTTATGCAACCATGAATGATTTCCATAACCTAGGGGTGGTATTTGGTCCCAATGCCGGAAGGGAGACCGTACTGAATGGGTTTACCATCCAGAACTGCGGTGGTGTGCCGGCTGATGGGGATAACGGGGCACGGGATGCAAATCACCCAGATGGGTATGATGGCGAGCCCCTGTATGGCGCAGGCATACTCATCTACACCGGTGCCAAGCCGGTAATAAAGAACTGCCTGATAAGGAACAATGTCGTTGTTGGTGCCAATGGCGGCGATGGTGTAGATGCCACTGCTACCCAGAATGCAGGCCGTGGCGGCTGGGGTGGATATGCATGGGGTGGTGCTGTATACATCATGCCATCCGATCCTGCCACGGGCCAGATCACCAGCCCGCTGTTTATCAACTGCACATTCGAGGGCAACTGGGCAATAGGTGGCGACGGCGGCAACGGTGGCGATGGCCAGGATGGCGGAGGCCTACCGAATTATGGTGGGAACTACACACCTGCCAGCAGGCTATTGATCGATCCGAATAGCCTTGCGTATACGCAGGCAAACCAGGACCTGTGGCAGGTCTGGGGCTACATGGGTGATTATAGGTGGTATTCCGGATATGGAGGTGCGGTCTTCTGCGATAAGTCCAGCGAGGCACAGTTTATCCGCTGTACGTTCAGGGATAACCATACTGCCGGTGGTATGAGTGGTGTCGGCGGGCAGCAGCCACCTGATAACCGCAATATCGAGCCATTGATCGCCTATGAGATACCAAGCTATGGTGGTGCGGTATACTGCGCAGCAGACTCCAAGGTCAGGTTTGAGCGTTGCAACTTCCAGGATAATACCAGTTCCCAGACGCCAGCAGGTGCAGACCCCAACCATAGCATCGATCCTTACCTGGGTTATGGTGGCAACGTGGCTGCAGAACGTGGTGCAAGGGTAGAGTTTGTGGATTGCAACATCGCCAGTGGCTTTGCCCATTCAGGAGGTGGTTTGTACCTGGCTGACGCGTATGTCAGGATAGTTGACTGCAATATCATGGCCAACACCGCACTGCGTGGTGGAGGCCTGTTCGGCGTGGGTGGTGACCTGAGGATAGAGGACTGCAACGTCTTCTTCAACCTTGCTGCAGGTGATGTCAACGATGCCACCAGGGCTTCCTTGTTGGGGGCTGGTGGTGGACTGGCCGTGGTGGATGGTTCACCGGTCATACGCAATAGCCTCTTCTCAGGGAACACGGCAAGTGGCTCCGGTGGGGCCATATACCTGCGGGGTCAGGGCAATCCAAACATATTCAACTGCCTGTTTACCTACAATGCAGCAGGTAGGGATGGTGGAGCGATCTCCAATAACTGGATGGCCTATGCCGGCATAGGCAACTGCACATTCGTTGGCAATAGTGCGGGTGCCCTTACGGCCTTTGTGAGTGATGCAGGCACAGGTGGTGCTATATACTGCGGCAATGAAGGCCAATGCACCATTTTGGACACGATCCTGTGGGACAATATCGCCCGCAGGGGATCGCAGATCGCAGTAGGGTCAGGTTTTGAGCTAGATCGGCGTTGCGGTAGGGTATACATCGCATACAGCGACTTTGCCGTTGGACCCAATGATGTGTACATAGACAAGGGCTGTTCCCTCCAGCAAGGCGATGGGATCATACACAAGGATCCCCTGTTCGTGGCAGGGCCGCTGGGCCCGTACTACCTCAGTCAGACCGCTGCAGGCCAGGCCGAAAACAGCCCATGCATCAATGCCGGCAGCGATGTGGCTGGTGTGTTGGGTCTTGCTACCTTTACGACTGCTACCAATGGAAGGCCTGATATCAGGCATGTGGATATGGGCTATCACTACAGGATCCTGCAACCCTGTAAGTTCTGTGATGCGGTCTTTGATGGCCTGATCGACCTGCATGACTATGCAGTCCTGGCAGGCCAGTGGCTCAAGACCGGCTGCAATGAGCAGAATAACTGGTGCAACAATGCAGATGTAACCTTCGATGGTTCTGTCAATTACCTGGATCTGGCCAGGATTGCCGAGTGCTGGCTGGTGGCAGACACGGTGCCGCCCATGCCGGATCCGCCGCGGTGGCTGGTCAAGCCCAACCGTTCTGGCGTGCTGATGAACATGGTGCAGATGCAGGCCAAGCCCGCTACAGACGCCTGGGGCTGGGATGTGGAGTACCTGTTCGATTGCCTGACCGGTCCAGGCCATGACAGCGATTGGCAGAGGTCTGCTGCATATCAAGACAACCTGCCTATAAACGCAGCTGCCACATACAGATTCAAGGTACGCGATGAGCTCGGCAATGAGACTGGTTGGTCAGAGGTGGCCTATGTAGGGCCTGTCAGCGCCCAATGCGAACCTCCGGCTGGCCCACTTAGCCTGACGGTGTTGATGATAGATCCATGCTCTGTGACCGTGCAGGGTGGCAGGCTCAACGACCCTGATGGTGTAGAGTACTTCTTCGATATCGATGCCGCGGACGTCAATGATAGCGGCTGGATAGGGATAGACCCGAATTACAGTGTGGATATGCCCACGTACAGGTTTGCTGGTCTGAAGCCTAACACCACATACCGTATCAGGTACAAGGCCAGGGACCTGGGCACGATACTGTGTCCTTCCATGGAGACGGATTGGTCGCAGTGGCTTGTGGTGACTACACCTGCCGGTCCTGAGCGGAACCCGCCGCAGCCCAATCCTATGCAATGGGATACTGCGGATGACCCGAATGGACCGGCTGGCTGGGGCGGCAGGCCATTTGAGCAGTACGTGCCTGCATCTGCTGGATATGCAGCAAGGATGACCGCGGCCCAGGCCACTGACGATAGTGGATATGTGGAGTATTACTTTGACTGTGTCAGTAGCGTCTCAGCGTACGATAGAGGTTTCGACAGCGGCTGGACCACGCAGAGGACCTATCAGGTATTCGTAGGCAATAGGCCCAGCCTGTTCGATATCCGCTTCAGGGTCAAGGCAAGGGATGCATATGGGAACGAGACCGAATGGTCTGAGACGGTCAAGGTAGTACCTCCTACCGGACCATAGTCTGTGGCCTCTTGATGTGATTGATGGCGGCCGTGGCAGGATATGTCACGGCCGCTTGCCTTAGGTCTATTGCCTCGTATAATGCCGGGCTGATCCTGGCCTGCGGTTAGGCCGCAGGGCATTGATTTGGGAGGTGCATAGACCATGAGGCCGGTCTTGAAGAGGATTGTCTCTGCCAGTTATCTGGCGATCTTGTGCATTGGAGGTCTGAAGGCCAATGCCCAAGAGCTTGAGGATTTCCAGAGGCGTCTGACCCAGTTCAGGCTCGATAACGGCCTTCAGGTCTTGGTCTATACCAGGCCGCGTGCACCGGTTGCTGCATTCTTGACCTTTGCAGATGTTGGGGCGGTGGATGAAGAACGGGGTAAGACCGGCCTTGCACACCTGTTCGAGCACATGGCCTTCAAGGGCACCAGGACTATAGGTACAAGGAGCTATGCCGCTGAGGCCAGGGCCCTTGAGAGGATAGACAGGATCTTTGATCAGATCCGTTCAGAGAAGGCCCAGCCACAGCCTGACCCGAATCGCCTGGCACTACTTGAAAAGCAGTTCCAGCAGGCACAGCAGGCAGCCCAGGCCTACATGGTGCACGACGAGTTCGAGCAGATCCTGCAGCGGGCAGGTAGCAGGGGGCTCAATGCAGGTACCGGCTCTGACTATACCGTCTATTTCGTCAACCTCCCTGCTAACAAGATGGAATTGTGGATGTCACTGGAATCGGAGAGGTTCCTCTGTCCTGTCCTGAGGGAGTTCTACAAGGAGAGGGCGGTGGTGATGGAGGAGCGGAGATTGAGGGTAGAGAGCGATCCTATGGGTAGGCTCTTTGAGGAGTTCCTTGCAGTGGCATTCAAGGCCCATCCTTACGGCACCGCGGTCATCGGACATATGAGCGATCTAGAGGCCGTAAGCCGCAGGGATGCGGAGGAGTTCTTTAGGAGGCACTATGTGCCTGAGCATCTGACCGTGGTGATCGTTGGGGACGTGGATCCAGATAAGGTCAAGGCACTGGCAAGGAGGTATTTTGGCAGACT
Source organism: Sedimentisphaerales bacterium (assembly GCA_029907605.1). GTDB lineage: Bacteria > Planctomycetota > Phycisphaerae > Sedimentisphaerales > Anaerobacaceae > DTPU01. The sequence goes on along the minus strand of JARYLO010000035.1, from coordinate 9,897 downwards.
GAAGGGGTCAGGGCCCCGTACGAGGCACATTACCCAGGAGCCTCCGCAACCAGGGCCGAGGAAGGTGATCTTGGAGGACCAGGCCCAGCCTGTATTGTTGCTGGGTTTCCGCAGGCCAGGCATCAACCATGCGGATAGTGCAGTCTATCAGGCCATTGCCGATATCATGGGTGAGGGCAGGACCGCAAGGGTCTATACGGCCCTTGTCAAGGAGAAGCGGATCGCCATGGATGCCGGTGTGTTGGATGGGTTACCTGGTGAGCGTTATCCCTGCCTGTTTGGGTTCTATGCACTGCCGGCAAGGGGGCACACAAACGAGGAATGCGAACAGGCCATCTGGGAGCAGATAGAAAGACTGAAACGCGAGCCTGTCACGGATGAGGAACTGCAGAAGGCCAAGACCAGGGCCAGGGCGGCCCTGATACGCCAGCTTGGGTCCAACATGGGGCTAGCACGCAACCTGGCATACTATCAGGTCATCACCGGCGATTGGCGGAACCTCTTCAGACAGTTGGACAGGATCCGGAAGGTCAGTGCTGATGATATCCAAAGGGTGGCCGAACAGACCTTCGTCGAAAGGAATTGCACAACCGCTTATCTAAAGACCACCGTCAAGGAGGGACAATCATAAAGGAGCCTAAGCATGGATAGGAACAATAGCTCGGCCTGCAGGCCTTTCCTCATCTGGGCACTGCCCCTATTCTTGGTGTGGGGATGTCATGCTGCTAGCCATAGGCCATATCAAGTGGTCCGAAGCGATAGGCTAGTCCCTATAGAACTGCCCAAGGTCGAGCGTGTAAAGCTGCCGAACGGTATGTACCTACTGCTGATCGAGGACCATGAGCTGCCATTGATACACCTTGCTGGCATGGTCCGCACAGGCAGCATCTATGATCCTCCTGAGAAGGTTGGCCTTGCGGAGATCACCGCCCAGGTCATGCGCACAGGTGGCACTAGCAAGATGACCGGTGACCAGGTGGATGCCTTCCTGGATCGCCGGGCGGCGTCCATAGAGATCGGGATGGATCTGACTGCAGGGCAGATAGCAGCCAGTGCCTTGCGGGAGGACTTCAACGATGTGCTGTCTGTCCTTGCAGATATCTTGATGAGCCCTGCCTTAAGCCAGGACAAGATCGACCTGGCCAAGATGCAGCATCGTAGTGCAATCGCCAGGAGGAATGACGATCCGGGCCAGATCGGCCAGAGGGAATTCGCCAAGCTGATATATGGCCCAGATAGCGTTTATGCAAGGCACACGGAGTACCAAACCATAGACAATATCACCAGGGATGACCTGGTCCAGTTCCACAGGCGTTTCTTTGGACCTAACACCACGTACATGGCCGTATGGGGTGACTTCCAGACCGCCCAGATGGTCAAGCTCATAGAAAGGGTCTTTGCAGACTGGCGGCCCCTTGAGGCAGACCTCCCGGGCCCTCCGCCAGTGGAGTATCAATACAAGTCTACTGTCAATCTCATAACCAAGCAGGACATCAACCAATCCACCATCATCTTGGGCCACATAGGCGGCAGGATGGATGATCCAGAGTATCCGGTCTTGACCGTAATGGAGACGATCCTGGGCAGTGGGTTTACCAGTCGATTGTTCAGGGAGGTCCGGTCCAGGCAGGGCCTGGCCTACTCGGTTCGCGGCCGCTATGGCTGTGGCTTCCACCACCCGGGCTTGTTCATGGTGGCATGTCAGACGCAGTCTGGCAAGACGGTCCATGCGATTAGGGCCATGCAGAGGGAGGTCGAACGTATCACCGAGTCGATGGTTACACAAGAGGAACTGGCCACCGCAAAGGAGGCATTCCTGAACGCCTTTGTGCTCAATTACGAATCAATCGGCCAGATCGCCCAGAGGCTATTGGCCTATGAGTACTACGGTTATCCCCCCGACTTCCTGGAAAGGCTCAGGGATGGTGTTGAGCAGGTTACCAGAGGACAGGTCCTGAAGGTGGCCAGACAATACCTTAGGCCGCAGGCCATGCAGATCCTGGTGGTCGGCCGTCCAGAGGACTTTGATCAGGACCTGGCCGTTTTGGGGCCGGTCAACCACATCGATGTCACCATACCCGAGCCATCGGAACAGGCAGGCAGGTAGCTACCCCTTGGCAAGGTGGTGTTTGAGGAATGCAAGGGACCTGAGTTGCGCATATGGTAGGAACAGTACCGCAGAATAGTGGCCAGTAGGCAGGTAGATGGTCATGGGACCGCCTATGGCCTGTCTGAGCCTGTTACCGCACTTGGTGGGTACGGACTGGTCGAAGATGGCCAGGAACAAGAGGCATCTGCTGGCGTCTAGGTAACATGCGAGCTTGACCGGGTCGGTCTGGACCGCTGCCAATAACTCTTGATAGATCCGTTCCCTGGATACCCCCACCTGTTGCCACCTATCAATGTACCTCTTTAGGCCTCGCTCATGTGAACTGACAGCTATGTCAGCAATGGTACCACCAGCCAGGCCCATGACTACCGCCTTGACCCTGTGGTCAACCGCTGCCACCAGTGCTGCCTTGATCCCTCCTAGGCTAAGGCCCAGTTCGCCTATACGCTCTGGATCGACATCAGGCTGGTCCTGCAGCCAATCCAGGACCTTACGGCCATCCATGACCACCTGGCGAAAGTAGGTCTCTACCTGTTCAGCAGTCTTGACTGCCTTGAGGTCTACAGGCCTATTATGCACGACCGCGCAGTTGGAGCCCTCTGATGTAAACAGGCGGGCAAAGGCCTCTACACAGAAGTCCACCCCTCCAGAGATCGGCCATATCAACACGGCCGGATGCCTGCCTGGCCTGGTCTGCCAGTAGTAATCTAGCCTAATGGGCTGGTTTGAACAGGGAGGGACATCTGGCACCTGTATATAAACCTTGTCCAGACCATATCGCTTGTTGGATCTGATCGTCGTCCTGGTCACAGGACAAGGGGTGTTGGGATAGGAGTAATAGCCGAGCAATCCCTGATCTGGGGTCCTTGGCCCCTGGTAGCTGCGATTGCATGGCACCTCCATGCAGGAGCTGCAGAGGATCAGGACCAGCAAGAAAAAGACCGGCATTCGGCCCCGATAGCAGCAAAAAAGAAAACCCCTGCGGAGGGAGAGGGAGAGGAAAGCGAGAGAACGCAGGGGTTTTGCTGACTTGTCTCTTCTCAATCTTATAATAGCATAAGGCCTCGATTAATCAAGTCTATGGTCAGAGGTTTTTCCTAAATTTCTATGAGCCAACTGCTCTATAACTCCTCAACGGCTGCTGTTGTCTTGCAACTACTGTGCTTGCCGTATGCTCCGTCTGCCTGCTAATAAGCTTAGCAAATATACGAGACTTTGTCAACAACTGTTCGTGTGTTCCCTGTTCGACCACGCGGCCTGCCTCCAAGACGATGATCCAATCTGCATTCACCACTGTAGCCAACCTGTGGGCGATCACGAAGGTGGTCCTTCCTGCAGTCAGGCATCTAAGTGCCTGGTTTACAAGGTGTTCTGATTCAGGATCCAACGAGCTGGTCGCCTCATCCAGGATCAATATGGCGGGGTCTTTCACAAATGCCCTGGCAATGGTCAACCTCTGCCTTTGTCTGGCAGAGAGGTGACAACCCCTCTCTCCCACCTCGGTGTCGAACCCATTAGGCAATGAAAGGACGAAGTCCAGACAATTGGCCATCCTGGCGGCCTCGATCAATTGCCTTTCAGTGGCAGCAGGGTTTCCGTACAGGATGTTCTCCCTAATCGTGCCGCTCAGCAGAGGCTCCTGCATTACCAGTCCTATCTGCCTGCGGAGCGACCTTAACGAGATGTTGCGTATGTCTATGCCGTCCAACAGGATACAACCGCTGGTGACATCGTAGAACCTCAGTAGCAGCTTTGTAATCGTGCTCTTGCCTGAGCCGCTTTGGCCGACAAGGGCTATTGTCTGGCCCGGCCTAACTGAGATATTGATATCCTCCAACACAGGTTTTCCTGGCCTGTATTCGAACCATACGCTGCGGAACTCCACCGCCCCTCTTGCTCGCTCGATATGCATGGCGTTAGGGTGGTCTTTCACCCGGGCAGGCTGGTCCATCAGGTCAAAGATCCGGGCAAGGGCTGCGATCCCGTTTGCAAGGACCAGGTTCAGCTCAGATAACCTCTGCAAGGGCTGATACAAGGGGCCCAGGTACATGGTTATGGCAACCAGCTCGCCTACTGTCATCTTCGAATGGATCACCCTCCAGCCGCCAAATGCTATGACCAGTAGGGGTGCAGTGTTGGTCAGTATCCCTGTGACGGCCTATTAAGGCCTTGCAGGGTGATCCTTCTCATGTTCGTCTGGAAGTGTTGCTGGGATCGTCTGCGGAAACTGCGGGCCTCCATTTCCTCTCTGACAAAGGCCTGTATCAGTTGGTTGGCAGCTATCCTCTCATTGAGTGCCCCAGCCATCTGTGCCAGCTCCTCCTGGATCTGGGTCGTGATGTTACGTATCCGACCGCTGCAGTATCTGAAGAAGAAGATGTACAGGGGGAAGCTGGCTAGTGCGACAGCAGCGGTCGGCAGGTCCAGCCTGTTCAAGAACCAGAGGATGGCCCCGACCGCCACCATGTCCATCCAGGTATTGGTCAGGGCACTGCCAACCAGGTTCTGGGCAAGCTGTACGTCGCTGACCAGCCTGGAGACCAACTGGCCTGAGTTGTTATTGACAAAGAAGTCGCTGGACATGTGCAGGAGCTTCTCGAACAGGTCGCACCTGAGGGCAAAGACCGCCTTGTGACTTGCCTTGTCTGCACACAGATGTCGCACGTACACAGCCGGTCCATACACAAAGACAAACACGGCGGCCAGGGCACCAGTGCATATCAGTACCTGCTCGAACCGCTGGGCAGGGGTCATGCTGGTAAGGAGGAATACATCGTCTAGCAGATACCTGGTTACCTGAGGCACTAGCAAGGGGATGGTAAACTTTATCACCCCGCCAAGCACCGCAAGCACCAGCAGGCCTGTATAGGGCCTGACATACCTGAGAAACCTTAGAAAGTACCTCCAGGAAGATGGACCCATATCACCCGCCTACTATCCTACGACTATGGCATCTGCGGCCAAACCCCTGACCCAAGATTATACCCTATCTGGGCCAGGATGCTACATCCCCTGGCAGGCCTATTACTGCCAGGAACCTACCTGTATCTGGGCCGTCACGTCTGTGGCTTGGAAACAGGTCCGGTCTGCATGCACTGCAGATACGGCATGCGTGGATCTGTGTCAGGCCTGCCTTCCGCAGTGCCCAGGAAGCAGCAGCCCACAGGTCCAGGTAGAGCCCATCTGGTCTAGTCAAGAAGAAGGCCTCCGCGTCAGGACCTAGGCCTATCATGAACGCAGATAGCACATCTGGGCCGACCTGATAGCAATCCGGACCTATGGATGGACATATGCAGGCAACTAGCTCAGTTGGTCTGCATCCAAGGCCTTGCATGGACCTGATGAGGTTTGCGATGATGCCAGATGCAGTTGCCCGCCAGGAGGCATGTGCAAACCCGACCGCCTTACCGCTGCCATCTGCAACCAGGACTATGGGGCAATCGCCGCTCTTTGCACCCAGCAGCAGGCCATGTCTTGTGGTGCAAAGTCCGTCAGCTTGGCCTGCCAGCCCGCCGCCTGAGGTAGTCAAGACCATGCCACCATGCACCTGATTGAGGTAAGTCCCTTCAGATAGCCCCAGTAGGCCTGCTATCTGATTGAGTACAAGACCAGTTTGATATCTGGCATGGTATGGATCAGGCCCAATCTTTGTGGTTATCAAGTGAGGGATCCCCAGCAGTTCGAGATGTTCGAATCTGCCGACCAGCCAGCCGTTTGGCATGGTCTTGAAGACAAAGCTAGTACGGTATTCAGCTAATGGATCGCACTGCATAAAGGTATAATAAAGGCCATCGGCCGATGCTTGTTTGTGCTAGACCTGGAAAGACGGCTGTGTACTTCAAGGAGCACCTGCCGTACCAGCATTGGCCTGATGGCCTTCAAGGTAGTCTGCTGTTAATGGTATCTGCTGAATAGGTGGTTCTGCTGCAGGGTTTATTGCTATGTAGCCTGCAGGATATTCCTCATTTGGGTGGTAGAATCTACCTTTTGTCTTATGCCTTGTAGGCACTTGCCAGCACCTGAATTGGGTGGATGGGCCTGGTTTGGATTGCGAGATTGGCGATCTGGATCCTGCATGCCGAGCATTCGCTAATCACCTGGCAGGGGCCTATTATCCTGAGGCGTTCGGCCAGGTCAGCGGCGATCCTATTCCGCAGGTCCCTATGGCGTCGCTGCATACCGAATGTACCTGCCATGCCGCAACAGCCTGCATCCAGTTGTTCGATGTTTCTTACGCCGGCGGCCTGCAATAGCATCAGGCTAGGTGGCTCTTGCCAAAGGGCCATACCGTGACAGGGCTGATGATATACGTATCTGGCATCTCTTTGGGCCTTGGGCACTTGCAGCCTTTGGTCGGCTACAAGACCTGCCAGGAATGACATGACCTCATGGCACTGCTTGGCAACGGCCTCAGCCAGCGGATCGTCGATCAGCCAGGGCAGCTCCTCCTTGAGGACCAATGCCGCGCTTGGCTCAGATACGACTATCTTGAAGCCAGATTCCACAAAAGGCCTCAGTTCGGTCATGAGCCTCCTGAGTTGTCTCCGGGCCATGTGGAGTTGGCCATAATAGATGGCAGGTATTGGGATGGGCCTGAAGGTAGGCATGGCCACGTATACCCCATTCGATGCAAGGACCCTGATCACATCCAGACCCAGTTTATGGTCGTAAAGGCACACAAATGCATCGGGCAGATACACCACCTTCTCCACTTGACCACTGCGTGGGCCGATCTGTTCTAGCAGCCGCCCGGCCTTTCTCGCAAGGCTTCCAGATGCAAACTTGGGCAACCGCAGTGATCCATCCATGCCAAGCAAGACCTCCGAAAGCCACTTGCCAGGCCGAGATTGCATTATCAGATTTGCCAATAGTGGCATGGAGCTGGCAAGCTGGCAGAGTCTTGCGTTTGCGCCAAGGAGCCTTTCGGTCAGGCCTAAGCTCATAGAGCATGCAGCCTTTGTCTGCACGACTATCCTGGAGACATCCACGCCAGAAGGGCATTGCCTGCTACATGCCTTGCAGTGTATGCAAAGTCGTAGGATCTCAGCCGCCTGTTTGGTGTTCAGCCCTTGGATCAGGCCTACAAGCCATGCCTCCACCAGGTTGGCCCTCGCCCTAGGGCTTGCTGGCTCGGTATTGAGGGCCTTGTGGACAGGGCACATCCGCAATTCCGGGCCGGTCTGGCGGCATGATCCACAGCCATTGCAATCGAGAACATGATTGAAGGTCTTGGTATCCAGGCGGCTGGTCCTTTCCGGGATGAAGGCAAGCGACCTCCGCAGTACTGCAGGCTGGCCATCTTCTGTCAGCTTCCCAGGGTTCAGGATGCCGGCAGGATCGAATACGGCCTTTACCTGCTTCAAAAGGCCTAGGTATTCCTGGCCGAACTCTCCAGCCAGATAGGGCCTACGCAATAGGCCGTAGGCGTGCTCTCCGCTTATCGACCCACCCAAGGACCAGACCAATGCAAAGACCTCTTCGGCAATGGCCCTCATCCTGGCCCCATCCTCAGGCCTGCCCAGGTCCAAATACGGCCTTATGTGCAGATGCCCGTCGCCTGCGTGACCGTAATAACAGAACGTGGTCTGCAAACGACTGCTTATCTGCTGCAGACCCTGTATGTACCTTGCCAGGAGCCTGTGATCGACCGTGGTATCCTCTATGATGGGCACAGGTTTTTCTCTACCAGCCTTGCGGTAAAGTAGTGGCACTGCATCGGTCCTCGACCTCCAATACTGGGCCTGCAGGTCTGGTTCAAGAATGGTGGTGGTCTGGCATGCCAGCGGTCCTAAGGCCCTTTCGATGAAGGAAAGTCTATCCGTCAGTTCATCCGGCTGGTCTGAACAGACCTCTATCAGCAGGGTTGCAGCTGCATCTGCTGGCAGGATCTGGCTGTAGTGGGGGTAGGCCTGAATGGCCATCTGGATGAGTGCCTGATCCATCAGCTCACATGCGGACACACCGGCCTCTACAATGATCGGCACTGTCTGCGCAGCAGCAACCAGGGATCCAAATGCCGCCTGTATCAAGGCCTTGGCCCTTGGCAGCGAGACGGCCTTGATGGTGGCCTTGGTGATGACCGCAAGCGTGCCCTCTGAGCCACAGACCAGTCTGGCAAGGTCTATCAGACCATCGTGGCAGGTGCCTCGCAGTTGATAGCCGAGCCTTGCGCGACTGGGCTTATTGGTTGCTGCACTGATCAGGGCCGCGTTGCTGGTCAATAGGTCGAGGCAGGCAGACGCGAGGCGATCTTGTTCGGGTCTTAGGTTATTGCGGACGGTCTTGACCTGACCATCAGATAGGACGATCTCCAGTTCCTCCACATACCTGGCCATATGTCCGTAGACCAGGCCATGTGCGCCGGTTGCATTATTGGCCACGCAACCGCCTATCGTGGCCCTGCTTGCGCTAGAGGGATCTGGTCCTATGACCAGGCCATGAGGTCTGAGGGCCTTGTTGGCCTGAGCCAATATGACGCCGGCCTGGCATGTGATCAGGCGGTCTTCTAGATGGGCTAGTTCCATCCTGCGAAGGTGCACGGACATGTCCAATACGATCCCAGGACACAATGACTCACCTGCTACGCCTGTACCCGCCCCCCTTGCGACTACTGGGATCCTGTTGCTGCAGGCATACCTCAAGGTGGCACACACATCTTCTGTGTCCTTCGGCATTACCACGCATGCTGGTACCAGCCTGTGTATCCCAGCATCTGTGCTGTACAGCAGCAGGTGGGCCTGGTCTGCGAGGACCTCTCCGGCAACCAGGCCTGCTAGGTCAGAGGCGATCTTGGCAGGGTCCAACTGCATCTAGTGTTGGCCAGGTCCATTGGGCTCAAAGTCACTAGGGTAGAACTGGCTCAGATCAGGCCTGAGCCCAAGCCTGAGCACCGCGAGATCCTCCTGATCTGCCCGGCCATTGATAAACTGTTGTACGAAGGGGTGGGGGTGTGTCTTGATCTGCTCGGCCGTACCATCAGCGATGATCCTGCCGTTATGGAGTACCAGTATCCGGTCTGCCACCTTGTACGCACTATTCATGTCGTGGGTTACCACCACGCTTGTGACCCCTAGCTCTGTGCGAAACTTGAGTATCAATTCGTTTATGACATCTGCCCGTACAGGATCCAGACCAGTAGTGGGCTCGTCGTAAAGGATGACCTCTGGATTCAATGCAATGGCCCTCGCCAGGGCTACCCGTTTCCTCTGGCCGCCTGATAGGTTGGCAGGGTAGTAGTCCTGAAAGCCGTCAAGGCCTACCATAGCCAACTTCTCCTTGACCAGGACCCGCAATTTGTGGCCATCCGTTTCGTTGGTATGCTTCAGTACTGGGAAGAGTATGTTCTCCGCAACGGTCATGCTGTCAAACAGTGCCCCACCCTGGAACAAGAAGCCAAAGTGTGTCCTGACCTGCTGGAGTCCCCTTTCGTCCAGGTCATCGATCCTCTGGCCCTTGAAGAATACGCGACCGGCAGTTGGGCGCAGTAGGACGATCAGATGTTTCAGCAGGACCGTCTTGCCACAGCCACTTGGTCCGATGATCACGGTGGTCTTTCCAGGTGCTATGGCCAAGGAGATCCTGTCCAGGACGATTGCGTTGCCGAACCTCTTGGTCAGGTCCTGGACCACGATGATGCCATCCGAGGGCTGGACCTGGTTGGCAGTTGGGTTTGTCGATCTGATATCCGGCTGTTTGGGCATGGGTTATCCGACAAGGCTCTTGAAGGGCCAGAATGTCATGTATATGGCCTTGAACATCATCGCCAATGCGAAGTCTATGGCCAATAT
>JARYLO010000034.1 GCA_029907605.1 Sedimentisphaerales bacterium | reverse complement strand
ATACCCAAAGGCAGACAGCGCGGTGACCTGGCATCCACTGCCTGCATAGAGGCCATGATCTCATCTAATCCTCAGCAAGACATTGGTAGAAAGATCTTCTTCCTCCAAACCAACTCCAAACCGGTATTCGGACCAGACAAGCCTTGTAGACTTACCGGTCTGGTGATTGACCATCTCCATGACATCAGGCCTCCAGAATCGATCCTTGTATAGGCGGTAGCCGCCTATGGTCAAGGTCTTCAACAGCGATCCCTTCCGGTCATAGTACTCGACCTTCCAGATCCGGTATTCTGACCTATCTATCCAGACCTTCTCTCTACTGTAGCCAGAATTCCGCAGATCCAAAGGCCTACGCTCAATGACAAAACAATCATTTCCATCGAGCACCTCCTGGTCCAGGTACCTATAAGAATACTTTTCTAACTGTTGGCCTCCGATGTCCTCATATGAGAACTCACTTCCGACAAAGGACGATGCCTTGTTGGCCGCAGATATCCTCTTGACCCGCCTGAGGGCAGGCATGTATAGCCACTGATCGTCCTCGGCCTTTGGATGCTCATGTGTAAGTAAGGCCGTATCCTTTATGTCTGGCGGTTCCAAAAAGATGCACAGTGACCTGTCCCCATCCCCTTTCACCTCCAAATTCTGGATCCGCATCCGCCTGCGGCTTTCCTGGCCCCTACTATTCCGCAGGATCATGAAAAGCTCTGCCTGCATATCGCCATAGCCGCGGCTCCTTCTATCCACCTCGGTTGCGATCGCAAGGCCGAAGGCATTCGGGTCCTGAACTGCTGTCTGTTGGCCAAGGCCAGAAACAATCGTAAAGACTAACAAGGATATCTTTAGGGTCATATGTCAATCCCCGGGATTGATGACACGATCTATAGATTGTACCTTACGATCAAGTAGGATCAAGGCACCAGGCAGTATCAGGTAATCCATCCAGCAGGCTATGCCGAAGGTCATTGCACAGATAAGTCCCATCTCCACACTGATCCTGTAGTGGGACAACGTCAGGACCAAAAACCCTACCACCAGTGCCACCGTCATTACCCACATGGCCATCCCAACGGTATAGAATGCCTCTCTTATCGATGCCCTAATCTCAAGCCCCCTGCCCCTTGCCTCCTGGTATTTGCTGAGGAAATGGATGGTGTCGTCAACCACGATACCTATGGTCATGGCTATCACGACCGATAGCCCCAGGCCCACCTGACAAAAGACCATCCCCCAAATACCCAAGGCCATCAGCGGAGGTACCAGGTTTGGCAAGAGGCTGACCAGTGCAAGCCGCCAACTCCGCAGACCTACAAATAGGCAACACGATACCAAGATCAGTGATAGCAGCGAACCCCAAAACATGCTCCTGACATTCCTCTCAGTTATATGTGCCCAAACCAGGGATAGTCCTGTAGCAGGACTATGCATCCAGGCTGGGGCGTTCTCTTGGAGCCACCTGCGGCCTGCCTGCTCCATGAGCCGGACCGTGCTCGACGGTACGCTTTGGAGTAAGACGGTCATCCTAGTCATGGATCGATCCACATCGATCCGGTCGTTAAGGTCGTGGCCCGGGGGCAATGAGATCTCATAAAGCAGCAGGTATTGGGCGATAAGGTCTTGTTCCAATGGGATGGAATAGTAGTTCGGATCGTCGCCGTGCATGAGCTGGTTTACCCTCTTGACGACATCGGCAAATGACCCGACATACCTGACACAGGGCTGCTGCCGATGCCATTGGGCAAAGCGGTCCACCAGCTCAAGATAGCATGGATCGGTGATACCATTGGAGGTCCTGGCAGGAAGGGCATATTCAATCAGATCCCAACCTGTCAGGTTCTGTACCATAAAATCGCTTGCACGCCGGAATTCATAGGACCTGTCCAGGTAGGTCAGGTAATTGTCGTCAAATTCTATCCTGGCCAGACCAACGAGACTACCTATGACCCCAAATGCCACCCCGACAAGTACAGGTTTGTAATATGTGATGGATAGGCCAGTCAGGTACCTTGTCAATCTCAAAGGGGCAGGCTCAGGCCCAGGTCTGACCCTGATCGGGCAGATGGCTGCAATAGCAGGCAGCAACAAGACTGCATACACAAATGCCGATCCAACACCGATGTTGACGATATTTGCCAGATCCCTGAATGGGGGAGACTCAGAGAAGTTCACGCCAGAAAAGCCGAATATGGTCGTGATATTGGTCAGGAACACAGACCTGAGGTTTTCTCGAATGGCCTGGCTTATCGCAACCGTCTTGGGGGTACCCAGCCTCATGGCCGTTACCATGGTGGCAAGCAGGTGTACAGTATCTGCAACCGATAACGTAAGTATCAGGACCGCGGCCCCTGCGCTAGCGGCATTGATCGGTATCCCGATCCAACCTGCCAGGCCAAGCCCTGTCAGCATGGATGAGGCTATCACCACAATCGTGATGATCGTGGCCCAGAAGGACCTGAGGGCCAGCCCAACCAGCCCTGTCAGGACCAGCAGCATCACCGGGGCCAGGGTATACAGGTCCCGGCTGGCTGCATCCCCAAAGGCCTCATCCACGATCAGGCTGCCGGTCAGGTAGAACTCTATGTCTGGGTAGGCCTTCTGTGCCTGCCTTAAGATCTGATAACAGAAATCAGCCACCTCCCTTATCTCGTCGCCAGAGCCACCAGGAAGTTGGCAACTTACGTAGATCCCAGTGCAATGGCCTGATGGCGAGATGATCAGATTCACCAGGCCTTTATCTGCTAAGGCGTAGTTGGCAATCCGCTGGCAATCGGCCTCGGTCAGGCTGTTGGGATCCTCGACCAGGGGCCTTACGATCAGCTCGTCTTCTTCTGCCCTTATGTATGGGTGGTTGGTAAGCGAATGTACCTTCCTGCAATAAGGGATCTGCCAGCAACTCTCGGTCAGGCTCGCCACTGCTGCCAATACATCAGGGCGAAAGACCTTCTTGGCCCTTGGGTGCACTACAAGCACCACGTGCTGCTCATTGCCAAAGGTCTGCTCCAGGTTGCGAAGGGACTGGTAATACGGATTCTCTTTGCCGAAGAATACACGGGTGTTGTAGTCCACGTGCAACCTGAGCATGCCGGCCCCACAGAAGACCAGGAATGCCAACGCAACACCAACAAGCTGCCAACGCCAGCGTATCGACCATGGTCCTAGGCCAGCTCTAAGCCTTTCGAAGCCGTCACCAAGCAACGACATGGGGTAGGTATGATGCCACAGTAGGCTCCGCAGGGCAAGCCCCTGCCACTTGCATAACTGGTGCAAAGCTGGTAGGCTGAAGGCGATAAAGGAGGGCTTTTCTGGCTGCCTCACACAGCAGACTAGCCCAGAGGCACGATGATGAGCATCCAACCTCAGACAAGCGGTCTGGTCTTTGATATTCGCAGGTACACGATCCACGACGGACCGGGTATCAGGACCACCGTCTTTCTCAAGGGCTGCCTACTGCGGTGCAGGTGGTGCCACAACCCTGAGAGCTGGAGGCCGGCACCAGAACTTGCCTTCAGGTCCACTAGGTGCACTGGCTGTCAGGTGTGCCTAGGTGCCTGCCCACACGGGGCCATATCTTGGGCCGACGGCAGGCCAATTACAGACCATCTCAGGTGTCAGGCCTGTGGTGTCTGCGTAGATGCCTGCATGAATAGGGCCCGTGAGATCATAGGTCAATATACCTCGGTAGACCAGGTCATAGAAGAGGTGGCAAGAGACAGGGTATTCTACGATCAATCAGGCGGTGGTGTGACATTCTCCGGTGGCGAGCCTCTGATGCAACCAGGCTTCTTGTTGGCCATGCTGACCAGGTGCAGGTCATTGGGGATCCACACTGCAGTAGACACGACCTGCTATTGCACCTGGGAGGCCCTGCAGACCATCGCCCAAGAGACGGACCTGTTCCTGTGTGATATAAAACACATGGATAGCCGCGAACATAGACAACTTACTGGCGTGGATAATAAGGTGATACTAGAGAACATAAGGCGATTGGTCCAGGCAGGTAAGCAGGTCATCATACGGGTACCCCTGATCCCAGGAGTAAATGACGACCTTTACAGTATCCAGGCCATTGCAGATTATGTGCAGTCATTGCAGTCGGTCAGGAGGCTGGATCTACTGCCATATCATGCAGGAGGCCTTTCTAAGGCGGTCAGGCTTAGTGGGGATATAAGAATGATCAGACCTGACGGTCCCCCTGATCAGGGTGTTGTGGCGAGGATCAAGCAGATACTAGAGGACCGTGGGCTTGAGGTCAGTATAGGTGGCTAACATGAACGAGCGTATAGAGAGACTCAGGAAAGAAAGCGTGCAGACAAGGCCCTACATCTCTACGGAAAGGGCAGAGTTGATCACCAAGTTCTATGCCAGCGGGATCCCAGAGACGGTCTCCGTGCCGGTGGCCAGGGCCCTGGCATTCAAAAACCTCATGGAGCATAAGACCATCTATATCGGCGATGGTGAATTGATCGTCGGTGAGAAGGGCCCTGCACCAAAGGCCACCCCAACCTACCCAGAGCTATGTTGCCATAGCCTGGAGGACCTGGACACCCTCGATAGCAGGCCAAAGATCCCGTTTGCCGTTAGCCCACAGGCCAGGAAGGTATACCAGCAGACCATCATCCCATTCTGGCAAGGCAGGACCATGCGGGAGAGGATATTTGCAGAGATGACCGATGAATGGAAGGCCGCATATGAGGCCGGCATTTTCACCGAGTTCATGGAGCAGCGGTCGCCAGGGCATACGGTCCTTGACGACAAGATCTACCGCAAGGGCATGCTCGACTTTAAGAAGGATATTCAGAGGAGCCTGGACAGTCTAGACTTCTTCAATGACCCGATGGCATATGCCAAACAGCAGGAACTGCGGGCCATGATGATCTGTGCAGACGCCATAATGGTATTTGCCCAAAGGCACGCGCAGAAGGCAAGGGAGATGGCCAGCAAGGAGGCCGATCCAGCCAGGCGAGCGGAACTTGAGAGGATCGCACAGGTCTGCACGTGGGTTCCTGCCCATCCGCCCAGGGACTTTTGGGAGGCATTGCAGTACTACTGGTTCATCCACCTTGGGGTCACAACAGAGCTCAACCCATGGGATTCCTTCTGCCCAGGCAGGTTTGATCAGCATCTTTATCCGTTCTACAAGAAGGGCCTAGAGGACGGCACGCTCACCGTCGAACAGGCCAAGGAACTACTGCAGTGTCTGTGGATCAAGTTCAATAATCAGCCTGCACCTCCAAAGGTTGGCGTAACTGCAGCCGAGAGTGGCACCTACACAGACTTTTGTCAGATCAACCTCGGCGGTCTAACAGAGGACGGCTCTGATGGGGTCAATGAGCTTACGTATCTTATGTTGGACGTGATCGAACAGATGCGGCTGATACAGCCGAGCACCTCCATCCAGGTCAGCAAGAAGAACCCAGATGCATTCATCAAGCGCGCGGCAAGGATCATCAGGACTGGGTTCGGTCAGCCATCGGTGTTCAATGCCGATCTAATCGTCCAGGAGTTGGTCAGGATGGGCAAGTCCATAATAGATGCCCGCAACGGTGGATCGAGCGGATGTGTAGAGGTGGGGGCATTTGGCAAGGAAAGCTACATATTGACTGGCTACTTCAATTTGCCAAAGGTCTTGGAGTTGACCCTCAATAATGGCATAGACCCGCGATCCGGCAGGCAGATCGGCCTGGCTACTGGCGACCCAAGGGACTTTGGTTCGTTTCAACAGCTCTTGGATGCATTCAGGCGCCAGGTTGAATACCTTGTGGACATCAAGATCAAGGGCAATAATGTGATCGAGCGGCTGTATGCCACATACATGCCAGCCCCATTCCTTTCCATCCTCATCGATGATTGCATCGCTAAAGGTAGGGACTATCACGATGAAGGGGCAAGGTACAACACCAGCTACATACAAGGTGTTGGCCTTGGTACGATCACCGATAGCCTTGCAGCCATAAACCATCACGTCTTTGAGCAAAGGACCTTTGGCATGGAAGAATTGCTCGAGGCCCTGAGGGCTGATTTCAAGGGTCACCAACAGCTCCGACACAAGCTACTTTACCACAGCCCAAAGTACGGAAATGACGATGACCGCGCAGACGATATCATGCGGTCTGTATTCGAGATCTACTTCAATGCCATAGATGGTAGGCCAAACACTAAGGGAGGCAGATACCATATCAACCTCTTACCTACCACAGTGCATGTCTATTTCGGATCAGTCACTGGGGCAACCCCTGACGGAAGATGTGCGGGTAGCCCACTGTCGGAAGGGATCTCGCCTGTCCAGGGCGCAGACCGAAAGGGGCCCACTGCGGTCCTGCGTTCGGCTGCCAAGATGGACCACGTAAGGACTGGCGGGACCCTACTGAATCTCAAATTCAATCCACAGGTATTGGCTACCGAACAGGACCTAGACAAGCTTGTCCAGTTGATCAGATCCTACTTCCGCATGGACGGTCACCATGTCCAGTTCAACGTAGTTACAAAGGAGACATTGGTGAAGGCCCAGCAGCAACCAGGGCAGTATCAAGACCTCATCGTACGTGTGGCTGGATACAGCGACTACTTTGTGGACCTCGGCAAATCACTACAGGACGAGATCGTTGCACGTACAGAGCAGATGCTGGTATAGGCACAGGCAGCCAGGAACTTGGCTGTATGGCAGCCCAGCAGATCCCCAAGCCGGCACTGGTGGCGTTTGAGCTGACAGGCCGGTGTAAGTACAATTGCATCCACTGCAGACTCCCTGCAGCCGGCCCTGACCAGGAGCCAGATACATCTACATGCCTAAGGATCATCTCGGCAGTTGCCAGGTATTGCAGATGTACGATGATCCTGACAGGTGGAGAACCGATGGCAAGGCAAGACCTGTCTGAGCTGATACATGCAGGTTCGCAGATGGGCTTGAATATGGTCATGGCCACCTGCGGAGAAGGATTGGATCAGAAGGCTGCCAGTAGGCTAAAGGCAGCAGGCTTAAGGGTCTTGGCCTTCTCCATAGATGGCCCTGATCCAAGGACCCATGACCGGTTCCGTGGGATAGACGGGGCCTTCGATACGATCCTAAAGGCCTCCAAGTCTGCCAGGGATGCAGGGCTGCCCTTCCAGATAAACACCACCGTCACAAGGCTGAATGCCCCATACCTCCTGGACATAGCAAGGTTGGCAAGAGACCTAGGGGCCATATGCTTCAATGTGTTTATCCTTGTACCGACAGGAAAAGGCAAACAGATCCAAGACCAGGTCTTGGACCCAGATGCATATGAATCCACGCTGAGGCTCATTGCACGGATTCCCAGCATGCTCGGTATAGCAGCAAGGGTCACCTGCGGTCCGCAGCTTGTCCGTGTGCTGGCAGAGGCAGGCAACCAGCAACATGATATCCAGGCACATGGATGTATGGGGGGTATTCGGTTCGCCTTTATAGGCCGCACAGGGGCGGTGCAGGCATGTGGCTTTCTTGACCTTCCAGCCGGCAATCTGGTCGAGGAAAACTTTGATTTTCGACGCATATGGGAGGGATCGCAGCTCTTTACTGCCCTTCGGGACCGGGCCAAGATCAGTGGGCATTGCAGGACATGTAGATACCTCTATGCATGCAGTGGTTGCAGGGCACGGGCATATACGCTCTGCGGAGACTACCTGGCAAGCGATCCGATATGCAAGGGTCCAGATCCTATCCAGCCATGACCGAACTGGAGGCAAGGCTCTGCGAGGAACTGCAGATAGGCATACCCATCTGCCAAAGGCCATTTGAACACATGGCCAACATGCTCGGATGCACTGAGGAGGCGATCGTTGCATCCATAAACCGGCTGCGGGAACAAGGGATCATACGCAGGTTCGGACCTATAATAAACCATAGGACTATGGGCAGGTACAGCACGCTTGTGATGGGACATCTACCTGAGCAAATCCTAGGATCTGCAGCCGAACTGATCAACAAGCTACCCCACGTCTCCCACAATTACATCAGGGACCATCACTACAACCTCTGGTTTACCCTTCATGCAAACACCCAGCAGCAGGCCCAGGCAATGATAGGCCAACTGGCTGGCCTTCTTGGGATAGGGCTGTACAGCCTGCCGACGATCAGGGTATTGAAATTACAGGTGTACTTTCCTATCACAGGGCAGGGGGAAAGACATGTCCATCCATCTGTAGCAACTACTGGTCGCCAGATCCCCAACCTGCTTCAGTCGCAGATACTCGAGAGGATGCTGCCTGATATACCGATCCATCCCAGGCCATTTGCCTTGCTGGCAGAAGGCCTGGCTGCAGAGCAAGAGGTCATAGAGGCAGTTGCCGGGCTGGTCGCAAAGGGGATCGTCCGCAGGATATCGGCCATCCTCGACCACTATGCCCTAGGTCTTTGTGCAAATGCACTCTTGGCAGCCCAGGTCCAGCCAGACAAGGTCGAATCAGCCATCGGGCCGCTTGCTAGCTCAAGGCTAGTCAGTCACCTTGTCCTGCGAAAGCAAGTTGAGGCCTGGCCATACAACCTATACGCCATGATCCATGCCTCGGATATGGAACAGATCTACCTCCTGGTAGGTGCATTTGCGGAGCAGGCTGGCAACTGCGAATACCAACTGCTCAGGACTGTCCGTCAGGTCAAGAAGGCACCTTCACCGTACAGGCTACCAGAGGATATCGGCCTGGTCTAACCTGCAGGCAACTGCTGTGGCCAATGTCGAACACGGCCGGTCTGATCCGGCCCATAGTCAAAGACCCATACGGAGGCAAGTACGCCAGGACCGGCCTGGCTGCCCAGGATCGCATCATGTGCAGCCATCAGTGCATTCGCATCCCCAGATTGAATGGCCTTGCGGATCGGGAACTGATAGCCTGCGATTGCAGGTGCTATACACTTGTCCTCCACCTCCAGCACAACACTGATCAGTGCCTGCCTCGTACGATCGTTAGTATCAAAGGACCTCGCCAGGTACTGGATCACATAGGAGTATAGCTGTGCAAACCGCCTGACGACCGCAGCCTCCCTTGCCTTCTGTGCGTTTATCACTGCAGCAAGTTGCTTGAGTATCGCAATATCCACCTGAGCAAGTATCCTCGGATGACCGCCAGCGTACATCTCCAGGCGCCTATCAGCCAGGTCGCTAAGTAGTCCAACACCTGGAGGTCCTATGCCGGCCGCAAGGTCTGCCACAGCAACCCATGTGAGGTCCAATGCCTGTTCCAACTGAGGCGATCTGACAAGCTCTGTTATCCGACCTATGATCTGGCCCGCCAGCGGCCAATTGCCCTTGCCGATGCGGTCCACAACCGACCTATTGGTGGCAACCTTGACTGCCCAATACTGGATGACAGGGTCTGGATCCAAGATATATGGAAGGGCCAGCTCTGCCAGGGTCGGTTCTTGCAGGGCATCTGCCAGGATCAATAGGTTCAGCCTGACCAAGAATTGACGCTGGGCCGGAAGCTCCGCACACTGCTCAAGACCGGCCTTTATGTGCCTATAGCATGATTGGCCAAACTGCTGTGCATACTGGGCCTGGTTGCCCTTCTTGGATATCAGCAAGGCCCTCGGCTTAGAGATCTGGGAGAAATCGCCGGACCTGACGATCTCCATTATGACAGCTCCCACAAATGCGTCGATCTGCTGCAGGTCCTGCTGGGTCAGGATAGGCCTTGATCGGATCTGGTCAATGGCCCAAGGGTCTGGCTGGCCGGCACAAAGTCCGCAGAACAAAGAAAACAATATCCCCAAAACGGATGTGAAATGGGTCGGATGCATTATCACCCCTAGGTCCCGGCACCATCGTCCTCTACGACCATCAAGGATACTTCATCGTTGGCAGGATGTCAAGGAGGCAGTGGGCCGGGGTGGATTCGAACCACCGAAGGCGCAAGCCAGCGGGTTTACAGCCCGCCCCCTTTGTCCGCTCGGGCACCGACCCAAGACCAGTTTAGGTCGTCCCGAACGTAATGTCAACAGCCAGTTCACGGATTTGATTGATCGGTCTGATCATCCTGCTGGCTGACAGGGGGCTTGGGAGGCTTGAATGCGGCCATCTTTGCCGCCCATTCCGCAACCTCACTATGTCTTTGCTGCAACTTCTCCGAGACAGGCCTAGGACGCTGCTTTTCGATCTTGTCAAGGTGTCTCTGCCAAAGGAAATATGCAATCCAGGCCACTATCAAGGCTGGGACGGCTATGGCCATGAAGATCTTGTACATAGCTCTAACCTTCCATTCATATAGCTAACTCTATCTCTTGCCTATGTCAGGCATATTCCATACGGTCAAGGCCTCGCCGTCCTCCAGCCTTATGGTATAGAGCTTCCCATTTGGGTGCTGGATCAATACGTATCCGTTACTTGCACCCAATGGTATGGCCTGGATCACCGTCCTGCCAGGGTCAGACTCACTGCAACCAAGCAAGGACAGGACCGTGCCTATTACCATCACCAATAGCAACAACCTCAAACCAGACATGTTAAGGCCTCCTTTTGCTGACTCGGATCAAAACCTGATGAACAGGCTCAATGCTAGGACAGGATAGAATCTAAATTGGTCCAGGTCATCATTGAGCTGGTCTTGCTCCTGCTTAAGCGACTGCTGGAATGTCGGGTCTGAACTGATAGGCCCAGTAGCGGAAAGCCTGGCCTTAGGGGCGTCAGTAAAGGCCACGCCTAGATCCAATAATAGCCCCAGCCGCCCCTTACTGCCGATCGGATTACCCCAACCTATACCCACATATGGGACAAGCTCGTTGTCATATGAAACACTCGCATGGAGCCTAACTACGTCGCTGGCTGGGTAATCTACACCGCCTATGTTGATCGTGCCCTGTGGTGTTGCATCCAGACTGGCCTTGTTCTCATTCCAAATAAGACCACCAGTCAGCCTAAATGATCCACCAAATGCATACCAATCCAACATGGCCGTAAAGGACTGTAGGTCAAGGTTTGCTTCATAAGATATGTCGCTAAAGTCATGATCTATATCCAGATCTGCCCAGTTGGCACCGATCCTGGCATTGACCCCATTGGCAATACCTATAGCCACATCCCCTCCTATACCAAGCGTTCCTACCTTAGGCGCCACTGCGATCTGCCCTGAGGTACTGGATACCGTCAAGAAGGCCATGACAAGAACTGAGGCAACTGTCTTCGTCATGTGTGAGCTCCTTTCTTGATGTAAACTGCAACAACCAATAGCATTGCCGTCCGCCATTGTCAAATCCAAAACCTGTTGACAACCTGACGTGTCCTAGGCCTATAATATCCTATCACTAGAGCAGATAGGAGACCAATATGAGATACAGGACCTGGCTTGCAGCGGCATTGCTAGTGGCTGCTGGTTGCAGCGGCGAGAGGTTTGGCGGTCAGAAGGCTGATTTACAGAGGTCATTCTTTGATCGCACGATCATTTATACACTAGATCCTGGTGCCCAAGAACACATGACCAAGGCGGAAAGGATACTTATGGCAGCAAGGAAGACCCAGGAACCATTGCCAGATGAGGAATTATTACCGCTCTACCGGGATGCAGACCTCAACAGGGACCATCACATCACTACAAAAGAGGCACAGGCCTTTGCACATGAGTATACGTTGAGGTTTGAGGAGTCTTTGGGTAGGGCTAGGGTAAGGCCAACCGCCCCTGCCCAGCCTACGCAATAGGCCCTTTCCGCCTCCTCTTGGCGGCCCTGAGCCTATAGATCATGGCAAGGACCTCTGCTACAGCCACGTACAGTTCAGGTGGTATAGACTGGCCCACCTGGACAGTGGAATACAAGGCCCTGGCCAGCTCTGGTCGGTGCACGATCGGCACACCATAGGCAGTGGCAATCTGGCGTATGCGTTCTGCCATGAGTTCTGCCCCCTTTGCGACAACGGTTGGGGCATCCATGGCCTTGCTATCGTATCGGAGGGCAACCGCCACATGGGTAGGGTTGACCAATACTACATCTGCCTTTGGTACCTCCTGCCTGATCTTCTGCATCAGCATGGCCACCCTAATCCTCCTGAGCCTGGCCTTGACCTCTGGTGAGCCCTCTGTATCCCTTTGCTCCTGCTTGAGCTCCTCCACCGTCATCATCATCTCCTGTCTATAACGCCAGTACTGATACAGGGTATCTGCCAATGCAACTGCCACAAGGACCACACCTATCCTTATGCAAAGGCCAAGGATCAGTTGGCATGCCTCCGAAAGGATCTGGTTGGACCAGGCCCACCTCAGTGCTGCAAGCCTACCCAATTGCCCGCGCAGGTACAGCCATGCCACAAGGGATATCAACAACAGCTTCGCAACTGCTATGACCAATGCCACTAGTGCCCTTGTGTTGAGGAGGTTCTTGATATTCTCGGCAGGGTTTATCTGTTCCCATCGAAACTGCAGTTGTTCAGCAGAAAAGGTATAGCCCCCAAGTGCAATGCTGCCAACCACACCGGCAATAAGCATAGCACCCAACAGTGGACCTACGGCAAGAATGCATGCCTTGGCCTGCGTTACAAGATATCGGACCAATGCCTCAGGTCCCTCAAGCACACCTCGGTCCGCCATTATCCCACCCTCTATGGAACTGATGCACCAACCAAGGATGTGCCTTGCAATAATGGCAAGCGCAAGGATCAGTACCGCCAGGGTGATCAGGTATGCCAGTTCCTGACTCCTGGGTACATATCCTTTTTCCCTGGCCTTCTGAAGCTTTCTAGGGGTAGGTTGAAATCTCTTTTCTGCTGCCTCTTGCGGCACAAATCCCTTTCTCCCCTAGGGCATCCCTGCACCTACACTGGCAGGAGGCTGGCCAAATACCTGCCGAACTCCCCTGCCAATTCCTGCAACAGCGGTATCAGCAGGACCGTCATGATCAACCCCAAGCCTATCCTCGCAGGGAAGGTCAACAGCAATATGTCCATCTCAGGAACCACACGGGCAAAGATGGCCAACACCACATAAAGCAACAAGAACGCCACCAGGATTGGGGCAGCAACTCGCAATCCGATCGTCAAGAGGCTGGATCCTGCCTTGACCGCAGCCAAGGTCATGGTGGCCACTGTGGGTACATGGCTGATATCAAATGTGCGGTAACTCTGTAGCAATGCCTTTATCAATAAGAGGTGGCCTCCGCTTGCCAGTAGTAACAACAAGAAGATCGTCTCTAGCAGTATCGCAAGTGGCTGCTCGGCCTGATCTGTCATAGGATCTATCGTCTCGGCGGTCATGAGGCCCATTTGTTGCTCTATCATCTCGCCGCTACAACGGACCGCTGAAAAGACCATATGTACGATCAAACCGAGCAACAATCCGTACATGGCCTGGCCCGAGAGTATCATTACCAACTGCAATAGGCCCAGCGATGCAATGCCCTCTGGGACCTGCATCAGCGATGCGAAGAAGACAGAAAGGACCAGCGCTGCCGCAGCCCTGATCATCAGGGGTATTGCAGTGAATCCAAATACTGGCGCAGACACAAAGAAGCCGCTGACCCTGCAGATGATCATGGCAAAGCCAATGACCTTCTCCATCCGGATCCCCTAGTGGCCAATGGCCTGCATATACCCGAAGACCTCCAGGCAAAAACGGATCATGACCTGCAAGGTCCAGTGGCCAAATATCAGACCAACGATCGCCATGGCAATAAGCTTAGGAACTACTGACAAGGTCATATCCCTTATTGCCGTCACTGCCTGGATTATGGTGATCACTACGCCAACTAGAAGGCATGTTATCAGCATCGGTGCACTGACCAGCAGCGCCGTCTGGAGGGCATGCCTTCCAATGAACAGTACAAAATTTGCATCCATAAGGCCCTAACCTACTTATCTGAAACCAAGACTTAGGCTCCTTGCCAACATCCCCCACCCATCCACCAGTATGAACAGTATGAGCTTGAACGGCAAGGATATCATCGCTGGCGGCAACATCATCATGCCTGCGGACAAGAGCACGCTGGCAACCACGATATCTATGATCACAAATGGGATGAAAAGCAGGCAACCTATCTCAAATCCTGTCCTAAACTCACTGGTGACAAAGGCCGGTACAATAATATGAAGGCCCAGATCCAATGGATCCTGAGGGGCCCTGATCCTGGCCATCTGGACGAAAAGTGCAAGGTCTGATTGCCTAGTCTGGCGGAGCATGAAGCCCTTTAGGCCATCCGAACAGGCCTTGATAGCAGTGCCAAGGTCTATCTGGTCGGCCAGGTATGGCTGTATGGCCCGCTGGTTTATCTGTTCAAGTGTGGGAAGCATGGTATAGATCGTCAGGAAGATCGCCAGGCCCATGATCGCAATGGTCGGCGGGATGGTCTGGGTGCCTAGGGCCCGCCTGACAAAGGCCAAGACGATCACGATCCTCGTAAAGGAGGTCATCATGGCCAAAAGGCTCGGCAGGAGGGCAAGTGCGGTAAAGAGTATGGCCAGCCTGATAGGAGTGGACCATTCCCTGTTTAGGGTACTGTCCGCAGTGGCCTTGTTCATCAGCCCCACCACATCGGAGATACTGGGTATCGTGTCTATCGGCCTTGTAGTAATGGCAGCACTACCAGGTAGGCCGCTGGTAGGGGGTTGTCCGTGCGCTGCCAACGGTACAATAAAGATCAATATCCACCAAGGCCTTACCATTGCAATCCCTTAGGTCTGGACCGGATGGACCGGGTCTGATCCCTCAGATGCAAGGAGGGTTATCTGAGATGTCGTAGATCCGATCAGATAGCGTCTATTGGCAAATTCGACCACATGTAGGGCCCGCCTTGCCCCTAGCGGCATGGTCTCCACCAGACGCAATTGCCTACCCTGGACCTTCCTGAACCTGGGTCCTAGATGATTGATAAGATAGGCCATTGCCAGTATCAGCCCCAATACGATTGCCAAGGCTACGACCGTCCTGACAAGGGCCTGTGTACCTGCACCAGGGTTACCAAGCTCGGCATGAGGCCACAACTGGTCATTTGATAATGCATTGCCATCGGAGGTACTGCCCCAAACGATACTTGCCGCAAGGGTCGCCAGAATGATAATCGAGATTAGGTGCCTCATACGGCCATTATGTGCAATCCCTGTACCAGGGCCCAGGAATGGCCCAGGAGGTCTACAAAGGAAGGATGTCCAGGTAAGGATGTAGAGAAAATAGACACCTATTGGCTAAGTGCCGGGCTTGATGATGGCCACTAATACCTGGACCTGCGGCCGTAGCTCCGTGCCTGCCCACCCCAAGGCAGGACCTGCACCCCAGGCATATATCTCTGGGATAACGCCTGCACCCGACTGCTGCAACCGCCATCTCAGAAGCCCTGCCACTGCATTTGCCCTCTGGGCAGAGAGGATCCACTGTGCCCTTTCGGGTGTCTGATCATCACCTAGACCCAGTATGTATACCCTGTCTCCAGGTCTGACCATCAACTGTAGGTCCGTGGCAAATTCAAGTACGGCCCCCCTAGAAGGCTCGTCGATAGCACTGGAGCCTGCCTTGAAACAGGCCTTTATGGTCATGAACTCCGTCCGCTTGACGTCGAACTGTGCAGGCAACGTAACCATTGACTGCTGGAGCCTGGCAAATGCCCGCCTACGCAGCTCCCTATCTGCATCGATGGTCCTTATCGCATTTGGTTCGTCAGCCTGTGTCTTATGGCGGAGCTTATCCTGTCCCAGGCCCGAATAAGGGGACCAGCCCATTAACACGCCCAGCCCATATGTCTTTATGTGCTTGACAAAGGAATCCCTGCCGCGGCCCACAAGGCCGGCATCCTGCACATTGGCCATACTTTGCAGCAGGACAAAGAAGGTCATTAGTAGGGTGATCATGTCGGAGTATGTGGTCACCCAGGCGGGAATATCAGGTTGTGTTTCCTGGTCCTGTCGTTCCATCATCTGGCCATGGCCCTTTCAAGCACCACTATCTCCAAGACCCTCTGGGCATTTCTCATATCCAGCGGAAGTTGGTCTATAGGGATGATCCCTTTATCAGAGATGGCGAATCTATGTAGAGGGATATCCTTTTGGCCAGATATGTAGTTGGCCACTGCCCAGGCACGCCAGAGACCATTGGCCTTTGACTGCATATCAGGGCTGGTGGCATACTCGCTTACCACAACCTTATTCGATATGGCCGCCAACAACAACGAAAGGTCCTTGAGTAATTGACTACCCGTCTCCGTAAGTATGGTGCCATTGCCCCAGAACATCCTTTCTGACTGGACCAAGAATACCTTCTTGTTCACAAAGTCCTTGAAGGCCATCTGTTCTTGGAGGTTTCCGACGATAGCCCCATCCTTTGCAAACTGCTCGCTTCCCTTAATGAGCTCGTCCGCGGTAGGTTTACGCAGTACAATGGCCTCCTTAGGTGACCTGACCTTTGATACACGCAGGGAAGGAAACGCGTTTGTAAAGGAGTTGCTCACCTTCCTGAATTGCTTATCGTCAAAGGATGAAAAGGATACTAGCAACACAAAGAAGGTCATCAGGTTGGTCATACTATCGCTATAGCTCAATAGCCACTTTTGGCTCGAGCCCCCTGAACCACTACTTTGTCTCTTTCTGGTTGCCATCTTACTAGACGGTCGCCTTTATCTCAGCTCGGTGGCCATGAGATAGGAAGGCCTGGAGTTTCTCCCTGACTATCGTTGGGTTATCACCATTGGCAATCGCACATATCCCCTCGAGTATCATCTCCATGATCAATGCCTCCTCTCGAGAATAGAGGCTCAGTTTTCCAGCCAAGGGCTGACATATCAGGTTGGAAACGAGCGAGCCGTAGAATGTCGTCAATAGGGCTACCGCCATACCTGATCCGATGGTCTCAGGGCTGGTCATGTTTGCCAACATCTGGATCAAACCGATAAGCGTACCGACCATCCCGAATGCAGGTGCCATCGAACCCATAAAATCCAGTATCCTCTTTCCTACCGCATGTCGCTCACCCAGATACTGGATCTCTGGCACCAGTATCTCTCTGATGCTGTCCACATCCCTGCCATCAACCAACAATTGCATCGCCTTTATGAAGAATGGGTTGTCCAACTTGGCTATCTCAGGTTCCAAGGCCAAGGTACCATCCCTCCTGTTTATGGTGGCATAATTGACCAGGCTCTGGATTATGTCTGTCTTGGATGGAAGCCTCGTCACAATCGTCTTTTTTATCACTGAAAACACGCCCAGGAACTGCGGTAGTGAGAAGTGTATCATTGTTGCACAAAGCATCCCACCCACGGTGATCAACATGGACGGAACGTTTACAAATAGTAGCAGGCTCCCCCCCATCACTATTGCCCAGAAGATGATCCCCAACCCCAATATGGTGCCAAGTATTGTAGCTATGTCCATACTAGTCCTCCATGATCTGCTTTAGCCTCAGCGAAAGGTATCCAGCCAGATCTGGTTCTAGCTGTATCATGGAGCCAAGGACGGCCGCCCTTCTCTTGTCATTCATATAGAAGAGTATCTTGACTGCATCCTCGGTACTGACCAATCGACCGGCAGATCCAGTGGATTTGCCCTTGCACATGCTAACAAGTAGCTTGGCAGCACTGTCAGGGTCCATCTTGTCATAAGTTCCCGCCAGGACCTTTAGATTGGCCTGCTCTGTCTGTTCGATCCTTAGCCTCGTCTTGTCCAGTTGGGCCTTTTGTGCCTTCAGGTCAGCCATGGCCGCAGCCACCTCAACCTTTAGGTCCTCAAGTCTCTTGATCTGTTCCTGGACCTGGGTGGAGACCTGATCTACCTGTTGGCGTTTCAGGTCAAGATCCTGGAGTTTCTGATCGTATTCGCGTATCTTGCCCTGCAACTGACTGATGAGGGTCCTGACCTGCTCTTCAGCCAGGGCCCTTTGGCGATGCTCTGCAATCTGATTACCAGACAACGGTCCTGTGGGGCTAGCTTGCTGGATGCCCTGCAGCCCTGTTGCAGCGAGGTTGGGCTCTGTACCAGATGCAGGGGCAGGTCTGGTGATCCATGCTGCCACAAATGCCCCTGCAAAACTTACAACTGCAGCTGAGGCTATGATGATGATCTGTCTAATGCCCATATCATTCTCCTGTAGTCAATCCCCCTGGAGCGTTGATATCAGATAGCCCCATGGATCCCCTCACAAATCCAAGGGTGGCCATATCGTCGGTCTGTTTCTGCTCGAGCCGCCTCTGTTCCTGTAGGAATCGCTCCATGGCCCTCTCCCTAAGCCTCTCAAGGGCCTCTCTTGTCCTCCTCATCTGTAGTAATTCTTGGGCAACCTTTGCATGATTTGCCCTCAATTGATCGATATTGGCCTTTATCTTGGCGATCGTTTGATCATTGACCACCACGTACTTCATGAAGAAACCTTGCTGGAAAGGCCTGCGATCCGCTGGCATCGCAGCAACCTCATTGCAGGTCTTCTCAACGATCCGGCGGT
This sequence comes from Sedimentisphaerales bacterium, assembly GCA_029907605.1. Classification (GTDB taxonomy): domain Bacteria; phylum Planctomycetota; class Phycisphaerae; order Sedimentisphaerales; family Anaerobacaceae; genus DTPU01. The sequence goes on along the minus strand of JARYLO010000034.1, from coordinate 5,092 downwards.
GGGTCCATAACAGCGCCTGCATCTGTGCGATCTGCTGTGCGATCTGCATCAATTCTGCCCTCTTGACCTCCTCTAGCCTTTGCTTGAGGTCAAGTACCTTTTGCAATCTCCAGACAAACCTAGCCATACCCAATCACTGCTTCAACCCGAGGAGGCGATCCCACCTATCCGCGATCGCGCATAGCTGCTTGACGGTCTGATCGAATGGTGTCCTCTGACCTGAAGGTTGTATGAGGAACGCTTTTATCATATCAATGAGCCCTACCGCACCATCGATCCGCTTGTTGCTGCCTGGACTGAAGGCACCTATGCTGATCAGGTCCTCTGCGTCGGTGTATGTGGCATATATCTCCCTGACCTTCATTGCAGCCTGCCTGTGCTCTGGGCTGACCACAGAGTTCATCAACCTCGAGACACTGGCAAGTATGTCCACTGCAGGGTAGTGACCCCTTTCGGCAAGCCTTCTGGACAATACGATGTGCCCATCCAGCAGACTCCTTGCACAGTCTGCCACAGGGTCTGTAAGGTCATCGCCCTCCACCAAGACCGTCATGATGCCGGTAATACTACCCTTCTGTGCGGTCCCAAGCCTCTCCACCAGTCTGGGCATCAACGAAAAGACGCTCGGGCAATAGCCCTTGGTGGTTGGCGGTTCTCCTGCTGCAATGCCGATCTCCCTCTGGGCCTGCGCAAAACGTGTCAGGGAATCCATCATAAACAGCACGTCCATGCCCAGATCCCTGAAGTACTCGGCAATCGCCACTGCCACAAATGCCGCCTTGACCCGCTGGATGGGTGGGGCATCTGATGTTGCAACCACCACAACGCTCTTAGCCAGACCCTCAGGCCTGAGATTCTCCTCCAGGAATTCCCGTACCTCGCGACCTCTTTCCCCGATCAAGGCCACTACGTTCACGTCTGCAGCACTGGAGACTGCTATATCACCCAACAGCACGCTCTTTCCGACGCCACTGCCAGAGAATATCCCGACACGTTGACCCTTTGCGCAGGTCAGCATGCTGTCTATGGACCTGATCCCCAATGACAAGGGCTGGCAAATGCGGTCTCTGGTCAATGGTGGCGGACTGGCCCCATCTATTGGCACCTCTTGCCCAGAGAGCGGACCCTTGCCATCTATAGGCTCGCCAAGGCCATTTAGCACCCTGCCTAATACAGCCTTGCTCAATGTTATGTGCCTAGGGGTCGTCCTCGCGGTAACAGGGTCACCAGGGCTTATCCCCTCAATATGCTCCATTGGAAGCAGTATTAGGTGGTCATCCTTGAAACCCACCACCTCTGCAAGTACCCTGCGGCCGTTGCGGAGGTGTATGCCGCATAGTTGTCCAACCCCTACCACAGGGCCTGCACTCTCGACCGTCGAGCCGACCACCCTTACGACCGTGCCTTGGTAGTCAACCAGCTCAACCTTCTCTAGGGCCTGGTGCAATCTGCTAAAGTCCACCAATGAATCCGTCCTCTTTTCCATACCTATGCAGAACTAGCACTCTCCAGGGCCTGCTGGACCTTGGCCAACTGGTCATCAATGAGATACTTCACGAGCCCCTTGGGTGTCTCGATTATGCACTGGGCCGGTCCAAGACCAGGGTCTGGCACGAATTCCAGATGGGCAAGTGGACTATCTGGTCGATCTTGCTGGATCTGGCGACATACATGCCAATCCTGCGGGCTTACATGGATCGTAAGTCCTATCCTACCTGGGGCCTTTTCCAAGGCCTGCTCTATGATTGCCTCGATCTGATAATGGCCTTTCTCGACCTGCTGAGCCAGTATCTTCCTGGCTATCTCAACGGCCAGTCTGGCTATCTGGGACTTGTACGATGCGACAAGCTGTTGATGGGCACCGGAGATGCCCGCTGCCAGTCCTTCAAGCAGCCTTATATTGTGCTCTAATTGGACCTTCAAGGAATCGATGAGCTGTTGCTGCACCAAGGCAGGATCTGGCGACTGCTGCGAAGGAACCGGCCCTTCAGGGACACGGTCTATGATCCTGGCCGATACGATAGGTCTATTGATCTTTATGGCCATCAGCGAACCCATCAGCCGTTGCCCTCCTCAAATGCCAGATCACCGTTCTTTAGCAGCTCCCTGAGCCGATGGAGGACCTTCTCTCTGGCCTGTTCTACGTCCTTGGCCCTCGGCTTGGACATGAGGGAGGTTTCCTCTTGGACCATGGCTGCAGCCCTCTCTGATATATTGGACTTGATCTTATTAGCTATCTGTTCTGGACTATCATACAAGGCAAGGGCCAATGTCCGTTCCTCTATGCCTCGCAATACATTCTGAAGTGACCGATCGGTGATCAGAGGCAAGTCCTCCCAGAGGATCATCGTCTCCTCTATGGCATCTGCAGTAGCCTGGTCCTTCTTGCGTATGGCCCCGATTATCTGGTCCCTGATCTCCTTCTCAACGGTCCTAACTACTATTGCCACCTTCCTTGTGGAAGAAGGCCCTTGCTGCTGGATCTGGCCGGCCTGAACACCTTGCTGCTCGATCTTGGCTGCGATCATCTGGCCTATCCTCCTCTTGGCCTGGGCAGACATCGCATCCACAGAGGTCATCCTGGCCACCGCGCTGACCCTCAGGCCGGAATTCAACCTACCTAGCACAGCAGCACTTTGCCGCGGCGACAGCTCTGACAAGACCACTGCCACTGCCTGCGGGTGCTCCTTTTCCAGCACTGCTGCCAGTACATCCACTGATGCCCTCCTTATGGGCAGGAACGGATCCCTCTCCAACAAGAGATCCCCTAGGCTGGCCTTGATCTGCTTGGCCTTCTCTGGACCGACGAGGTCCTTTAGCGTCTGATCCAAGAAGACCCTGACCTGTGCATCCAGTCCGTTTGCACCCTCCGATACAGCATTGTAGAACTCCCGTGCGACCTGGTCGATCTTGGTATTATCCTTCAGGCCGATCGCGTCCATATAACTGATCTCCACCGCCAGCATCCGCAATAGCTCCGGGTCAAGGCCCTTGAGCAACTCCGCTGCGGCAGACCTATCCAACCCCATCAACAGCATTGCTGCCTTCTGCCTACCAGTAAGCGTCTCAGAGATCATATCCAGCACTAACTAGCCTTCCCGTAACCAAGACATGAATAACTGCCTTACCTGCTCCGGATTGCTCCTTATTGCCTCTGCAAGCTGCTGCCTGACGATATTGCTGCTTGCTGCAGGTAGGCCTGGTTGTGCAGCCGTACCAGGACCAAGGGCCTGCATCATGCCTCCGGCAACAGCAGGACTGACCTCGGCCTTCTTGGCCTTACCCAGCAACATCTTCAGGACCACCAATCCGCAAAGGGATACAAACACCATGGAGCCCTGCCTGATGAATACCAGGTAACGCATCCAAGAATCCCTGGATGGATGATCGGCAGGCTCCTTGGGCCTGTTGAATCTGACATTCTTGACCATCAACTGATCCGTAGGCTTCATGCCAAGTGCGCCACGGATAAGGCCCTCCACCTCTTCTACGGTCATCAGCATGGCCGTCTGATTCGGATCTTCAGGATACAGATCAACTACTGCTGAGACCGAAAGCGACCTTATCTGGCCAGGCAGGATGGTCTCCTGACGGATAGTCTTACCAGTTGCATTCTCAGTAACCGTCTTGGTCTCCACCTTTTGTCTGGCTGCAGCCTGGGCCGCACCAGGCTCTGTCTCTTGGGTCCTGGTCTCCTCCACCTTCACCTCAGCACCTGCGGTTGGCATCTCTGTGACAAGACTGACATTGTTCATGTCCAGTACAGCCGAGACCTGCACAGTGGCCCTATTTGGACCCAGTACCTGCTGAAGCATCCCTTCCACCTTCTTGGATAAGGCCTGTTCGACCTGGCTGCGATAGTCATAGACCGTGCCGATGACATTGCTTAGCCTGTCTGAGGAATGGGCTGAAAGTAGGTTGCCACGGTTATCAACTATCGTGACGTTCTCTGGTTCCAGCCCAGAGACACTGCCAGCAACCAGATTGGTGATAGCAGCAATGTTGGCAGGACTCAGACTCCTCCCTGGTGCAAGCTGTACAACAACTGAGGCAGTCACCTTCGTCTGGTCCATATTAAAGAATTGTGACTGCGGGTTATCCAGATGTACCCTCGCAAACACCACCCCATCTATCATCTGGATACTCTTGGCAAGCTCTTCCTGCAAGACCCTTTTCAGGTTTGCCTCAAGCACCGTAGGGCTCATGCCAACAGGGAGATTCTCTATGAGCTTATAGCCGCCCTGCCCACCGCTAGGCAACCCCTCCTTTGCCATGTCTAACCTCAAGCGATAAACGTACTCCTTTGGCACGTATATGCTTGTGCCGCCAGACCTTAACTGATAGGGGATGTTGTTCTGACTGATCTTCTCGACTATCGCAGCCGCATCGTCAGGCGTCAGGCCCTGATACAACAGGCACATCTGGGGCTGCTTGGCCCAGCGCACCAAAAAGGCCACCCCGCCCAATAACGTCAGGACTATGGCGATCAGCAGGGCCCTTTGTACAAGACCTATCTTTCCCCAAGCGAGCCTTATCTTCTGAATTAATTCCATACCCGCCTAAAGTCGGCGCTACAGTTGCATGTTCATCGTTTGTTTATAGGCCTCAATCAGCTTGTTGCGGACCCCAACCAGGAGCTTGAAACCCATATCAGCCTTTGCTACTGCAGACACAACGGAGGTTATATCCGTGGCCTTGCCAGCCAGCAGGTCTACTATGGAGGCATCCGCTGCCTTCTGCATATCATCCACACTGGCCAGGACCTGACCGAGCTTCTTGATCTGCTGCCCAAAATCGGCCTGTCCTTCGGACCTGCCAACAGGACCCTTCTGATCGACCTGCTGCGGATTGAACGGAACTGGGTTATATACAGGGTTTATATTCATGGTACGCTCCTCTCTACCTTAGCAACTCAAGGGCGGCATCCACCGCCTGCTGGTAACGCCTGAGCACCGCTGCGTTGGCCTGATATGCCCGTGTGGCAGCGGCCAGGTTGGCCATCTCGCGCGGGAGGCTCACATTGGGCATCCTGACATAACCGCGCTCATCTGCCTTGGGATGTCCGGGGTCATATACCGCTGGAAAAGGACTC
>JARYLO010000033.1 GCA_029907605.1 Sedimentisphaerales bacterium | reverse complement strand
GGAAAGAAGCATGGATCAGCAGGTGGCCCATTCGACCAAGATTCATAAGGCATGGTTCGGCTTGCTGCACATACGGTCGTCGGTAGCCAGATGAGGGCTGCCAATAGGATCCTTTCTAGATCGCGACCGTCCATACCTATGCGGATGATACAAAGATCTTGTGTACAATGCCAGCTCAGATAGATCATGCAGGAAAGACGAATACACTTGGCCCAGGCCAAGGGATCTGGTAGAATCGGCCTTGTCGCTGGTGTCTGATTACTAGGATCTGGAATGGGTCAGCAGCAAGACGTAATTGCCTTGGTGAGCCAGCAGCATAGCCAAGCAGTAAAGAGGGGTTTGAAGGGATTGATCATCCAGCCTGGGGCCATTGGTGATTGCATACTGACCCTGCCATTGGCCTACTACGTCCAGAAAGGGCTTGGTCTTGGCGCGGTGGACATCCTGGGCCATATGGACTACCTCAGTATCTTCCCAGGCAGGAGCTGCATTGATGCGATCAGGTCCATCGACCTGATAGAGATGCACCGCCTCTTCCAGGCAGATGGAGACTTCTTGCTTGTAGACCAGGATCCGCTGATCAGCGCGTTTGCAGAATACACCTGGATCATATCATTCCTGGGAGGACCAGGCAGTCACTTTGAAACGAACCTGATCTATACCGCTATGTGTAGCCACAGTGCTGAGGTGATGTGCCTGCCTTTTCATCCTCCGGACGGCTATCGAAGGCACATAAGTGAGTTCTATATCTCGCAGTTCAAGGCCCAATGCGGGGTGAGGATCAGGCACAGACCATTGGCTCTCTCTAGCACGATCATCAGGCCTACAGCAGCAGATAGGATCAAGGGTAGCAAGATACTGGCGGCCCACGGGGTTGATCCCTCCAGGCCAACGGTGCTGATGCATCCTGGCAGTGGTGCGGTGAGGAAGTGCTGGCATGTAGACAACTATATTGGCCTAGCCGGCCGGCTGGCAAAGGAGGGGATCCAGCCGGTATTTGTGATAGGTCGGGCTGAGCAGGAGAGGTTCGGATCTGAGTGGGCCTGCAGGCTCTCGCATGTGGCGCCTGTCTTGGAAGGGATCTGGCTGGAGGAGGTGCTTGCGGTCCTGAGCGTGGCCAGTGCACATGTGGGCAATGATACTGGGGTCAGCCACATGGCAGGGGGGATGGGGGTCAGGACCTTTGTGCTGTTTGGGCCTACAGATCCGAATGTTTACAGGCCTGTGGGACCTAAGGTGACCGTCATAAGGGATAAGACCGATCGTTTTGCCATTACCCCTTGCCAGGCCATGCAGGAGAAGGTCCTGAATATGATCTTGGCTGAGCTGCGAGGGCAGGATAAGGACCTTGAAGGTAATGCATGAAGACCTGATCTAGAGGGGATGGGTGCATAGTGTTCAGGCCATCGCCTGATGCTGGTCTGTGGCCCCTGAAGGTCATAAGACATTGACCGATCCATCTGTCAAGCTAGAATCTGCATTATCCGATCGTTTGGTTTGTAAGATGGGTCAAGTACTGGGTTTGATAGCAGGAGGTGGACTGCTGCCAGTGACCGTGGCAAGAGGGGCCAGGCAGGGTGGGTGCAAGGTCATTTGCGTAGGGCTTGTCGATGCATTGCATCCAGCCCTTGCAGAGAATGTCGATGTACTCTACAGGGTCAGCGTGGCCAGGCCAGGTAGCTGGCTAAGAAGGTTCAAGAGACATGGGGTCCGCCAGGCAGTCATAGCAGGGTTGGTAGAGAAGTCAGGGCTGCTTGTGCCATGGCGGATTGTCCGGTATCTTCCAGACTGGCGTATGTTCAGGATCTATTACTGGAGGCTCAGAAAGACCGATAAACAGACCGATACTATATTGAGGGCCTTGGCGGATGAGCTAGCCAGCGGTGGGGTGGAGTTGATAGATTCAACCAGATATTGTAAGGACAGTCTGGCCAAGAACGGCAACCTAACAAGCCACAGACCACCAAGCCAGTCGGATATAGAATTCGGTTGGCAGATGGCAAAGAGGATCGGCGAGCTTGATATCGGCCAGGCAGTTACAGTCAAGGAGCAGCAGGTCATAGCGGTGGAGGCCATGGAAGGTACTGCAGAGATGATAAAGCGGACAGGCCAGATCTGCAAAGCCAAGGGCTGGACACTAGTCAAGACCGCAAAACCTAACCAGGATATGCGTTTTGACGTGCCGTGTGTAGGTCCGGACACCATACGTCAGATGGCGGCAAATGGTGGGGCCTGTCTGGTGATTGAGGCCGGGAAGACGATCATACTGCAGATGGAACAGACATTACAGTTGGCAGATCGTTTTGGTATTGCAGTGGTTGGGATGAGTCGAAAGGGTTGATATGGTTGACTTGAAGGGGCTTGCTGAGGCGATCATCAAGGGAGATCAGGCGAAGGCCGTGCATATCACACGTACTGCGCTCGAACAGAAGGTACCACCAAAGCAGATCCTGGATGAGGGCCTCATAGCAGGCATGGAGGTCGTCGGCCAAAGGTTTAAGAACAACGAGATCTTCATCCCAGAGGTCTTGTTCTCTGCAAGGACCATGAAGGCTGCGATGGCATTGCTAGAGCCCGAACTGGTAAAGGCAGGGGTCAAGCCACTGGGCAAGTTCTTGATCGGTACGGTCAAGGGCGACCTTCACGACATAGGCAAGAACCTTGTGGCCATGATGCTCAAGGGAGCTGGCTTTGAGGTGATAGACCTTGGTGTAGATGTGCCACCCGATAAATTCGTGGAGAAGGCCAGGTCCATGGGCGTCCAGTTGGTAGGGATGAGTGCCCTCTTGACCACCACCATGCCGGCCATGGAGAAGACGCTCACTGCGCTGAGGCAGGCAGGCCTTGATGTGAAGATCATGGTAGGAGGTGCCCCGGTCACACAGGCCTATGCGGATAAGATAGGTGCAGACGGATATGCACCCAACGCAGCAGAGGCCGTGACCGTGGCCAAATGCCTGATTGCTGCCTGATGAGGCGTATTGCAGATAAGAACCTTGCTGAGCTGCTTATACAGTTAAGATTCACACCCCTTGCCAAGCGACTCAAGCAGATCCAGGCTGCTGAGGAGCTGGTCGGGACCATCGACCCGGCAAAGGAATACCCCTGGGACTTTGTGTATTACAAGATCACAGGTTTTATGCCTCCTGATCAGGGCGGGTCCTATCTAATACCTGGGAGCCAGCTACTGGAGGATCTGCGGATCTTCGTGACCAGGCTCAGTACCATTGCCTGCCCATCGGCAGATCAGACAGTTGAACCTGTCTATACGATCAAGGAGGTGGCCAGCAGATTGAATGTTTCAGAAAAGACTATAAACCGCTGGCGCAAGAGGGGATTGGCTGCCAGAAGGTTTGTCTTCCAGGATGGTGCCAAGAGGTTGGGGATCAGGCAGTCTGTACTTGAGGCCTTCATTGCCAAACACCGCGACCTTACCGATAAGGCGATCAGGTTTACCAGGCTGGATGACAAACAGAAACGGCAGGTTATCGAGCTTGCAGCCAGGCTGGCCGGTAGTTCGAGCGGCTCCTTAAGCCAGATCATCCAGGAGGTTGCCCATCAGACCGGCAGGGCCACTGAGACCATAAGGTACACAATCAAGGCGTATCTGAAGTCGCATCCGGAACACCCGCTGGCAAGGCGGGTCGAAGGGCGGTCTTCTGCTGGTGACGCACAGAGGTTGTACGAGCTCTACAGATCGGGTGTGCCTATCAAGGACCTGGTCGAGCGGTTTGGGCTGAGTAGGACTACCATCTATAGGTTGATCAACCAGCGCAGGGCATTGGCATTGATGGCCAGGCGGATCCAATACGTCCCCAGCCCTGAGTTTGAGGATCCTGCGATCAGGGAGCAGATCATCTCCGAGGCCATAGAGCTTCCTTCCGAGCAGCCCGACCTCGGACGCCTACCAGATTCGACACCTGGCAGCGAGGTACTGCCTGCGTACATCAGACTCTTAAAGCATGCCCAGCCCATCTTGGCATCCTTGGAGACCAGGCTCTTTAGGAGATACAACTGTCTAAAGTACATGGCCGTCCGATGCCGGCAGGCGATCAAGCTATCAAACCCTTCAGGTTCCCTGCTGAGCCAGGCGGAGGCCTACCTTGCACAGGCAGACTCAATAGAGCGGGCCCTTGTGGCCGGGTATCTGCGGCTTGTGGTGGCGATCGCCAGCAAGCACGCTACTGACGAGGCCCAGTTTGCAGACCTGGTCAGCAAGGGCAACTATGCACTTATCACTGCGATCCAGGAATTTGATTACACAAAGGGGATCAGGTTTGCCAGACAGACCGCCTTGAACATCGCAAAGGAGTATGCCAAGACATCCGGAAGGGAGATAGAGATCACCAGGAGAAGGGCAGCATCCATTGCCTCCATGCAGATGTACCTTAGGGATTCAGCAGACCTTGTGGCCGTAGAACGGGCCAGGCAGGGACTGATGGAGGTGATCCACAGGGAACTTGACCAGCGCCAGCAATACGTGATCATGAATCACTTTGGATTGGCACAGGCAGGCCCTAAGCGGAAGGGAAAGACACTCCAGCAGATAGGCCAAGAGCTCGGCGTCAGCAAGGAGAGGGTCAGGCAGATCGAGCTGGTTGCACTCCAAAGGCTCAGGAGGTCCCTTAGCCCAGAGCAGTTTGATCTGTTGACCAGATAGTCGTTCTCAGGCAGTATGCCTTGGCGGTGTGAGTGTCAAGGCAATTGCACAGGAGACCAGGCATGCACAGCCGGCGGGCAAGAAGGCCATATTCCATGCCTTTGCATCGCCCATCATACCTCCAAGGATCGGTCCTATGATCCCTCCGACGCCGTATGCCAAGAAGACCCAAGGATAATTGGAACCAACGTTCTTGTTGCCAAAGAAGTCGGCAGTCGCGGCTGGGAATAGTGCAAAGTTGCCACCGAAGTTGAATCCTATCACGGCTGCTGCAAGGTAGAGGCCCCACTCGCTGGTGGCCAGATAGTAGAAGGCCAGCATGGTAACCCCTTGGAGCAGGCACATCAGGGCAATAGAGTATTTTCTGCCGAGTTTGTCGGATATGGAACCCCATATAATGCGGCCCAATCCATTTAGTAGCGAATAGAATAGACCCATCGCAGTACCGGAAATGATGCCTGCCTGTTGGGGGCTTATGCCAGATCGGGCCAATGCCTCTGTGCCAAAGAGCTTTATTATGCCTATGACCATAAGCCCAGCAGTTGCACCGACCATAAAGCACAAAAACAGCCCCCAGAATGCCCCGGTCCTGACCATCTGGCCTACAGAGAGGTCCACAGCACCGAGGCTGGTGGCAGTGGAGGCCCTTGTCTGTTGCCAGCCAGGTGGGGTCCAACCCTGGGGTGGGTCTATCAAGCCCATGGATCCAAGCCCTACCAAGGCGGCGAACAGTATCCCGTAAAGGATAAAGACCTGATTGACCGTCCAGCCACTGCCATAAAGACCGTGCCATCCTGGTGTCAGGTCGATCGGTCCAAACACGAATCCACTGGTCAGCTTGATCCAGACCAGCGCCCCAAAACCAAAGCCTGCTACTGCCAGTCCTGTGATAAGACCCTTTTTATCCGGAAACCACTTGACGCATGTGGCTATGGGACAGACGTAGCCTAGGCCTATCCCTGCACCGCCCAACAGGCCGATACCGATCAGTATCCCCCAGAAGCTCTTGCCTGCAAGACCAGCAAGTACGTATCCTATGCCAAGGACCAACCCACCTGTCAAGGCCACGATCCTCGAGCCAGCCTTCTTCTGCCATCTACCTGCGATCAGTGCCATCACCACAGCAAAGCTCGCAAGGCCTACGGAGAAGATCATCTGTGTCTGCGTCTTGCTGAACAGGAATGGCGCGGCGGTTAGCTTATCGGTAAACGCAGACCAGGCGTAGATTGCACCCAGGCATAACTGTACAAGTATCGCCCCAAGCACCACAAACCAGCGGTTCATAGGTTTTTGCTGCATAGGTCTCCTGTCATAATGGGATAGGCCGGACGCACCTGTTGGAAGCGTCCGGCCAAGTCCAGGTACAAGGGCCTACTTGGCCCTCCCTTGGACCAACTTCTCCACCACACTGGGGTCTGCCAATGTGGAGGTGTCGCCAAGATTGCTCAGGTCGTTCTCTGCAATCTTCCTCAGTATCCTACGCATGATCTTCCCTGACCTAGTCTTGGGAAGGGCCTCTGCAAACTGTATCACCTCAGGTGTAGCAATAGGTCCTATCTCCTTGCGAACGTGGGCGATCAATTCCTTCTTTAGCTCCTCGCTCTCCTGCACACCTTCCTTGAGCGTCACGAAGGCATACAGTGCCTGGCCCTTTATCTCGTGCGGCATGGGACAGACAGCTGCCTCCGCTACCTTTGGATGGGCAACCAATGCGCTTTCCACCTCAGCAGTACCGATACGGTGGCCTGAGACATTGACCACGTCGTCTATGCGACCCATCAACCAGTAATCCCCATCCTCATCCACGCGGCATCCATCACCGGTAAAGTACATGTTATCGTACATGGTAAAGTAAGTATCTATGAACCGGTCATGGTCACCCCACATCGTCCTGGCCATGGCAGGCCAAGGTCTGCGTATGCAGAGCTTGCCGCCTTCGTTGGGGTTGCATTGGGTCCCGTCGTCACGCAGGACAACAGGATCTACCCCAAAGAACGGCCTGCTTGCGCTACCAGGTTTTAATGTCATAGCACCTGGCAGTGGTGTGATCATAAAGCCGCCTGTCTCGGTCTGCCACCAGGTATCCATGATAGGACATCGCTTGTGGCCTATCTCCTCGTAATACCAGATCCAGGCCTCTGGATTGATCGGTTCACCGACCGTGCCCAAGATCCTGAGTGTATCGAGTTTGTACTTAGCAGGCCATTCGTCCCCCTGCCTCATCAATGCCCTTATGGCCGTAGGGGCCGTATAGAATACTGTCACACCAAACTTATCGCATATCTGCCAGAACCTGCCAGGATCAGGATAAGTAGGCACGCCCTCGAACATGAGGCTGGTGGCACCGTTGGCAAGAGGTCCGTAGACAATGTAGCTGTGCCCGGTGACCCAGCCGATGTCAGCTGTGCACCAATATATGTCATCATCGTGGATGTCGAAGACCAGTTTATGGGTGAGGGCGACAAAGACTAGGTAGCCACCTGTTGTGTGTACAACGCCTTTTGGTTTGCCGGTGGAACCGGAGGTATAAAGTATGAAAAGTGGATCCTCTGCATCCATCCTTTCGGGTGGGCAATCCGGCTTGGCATTGGCCATCTCCTTGTGATACCAAAGATCTCGGCCTGCCTGCATATTGCACGGCTCATCACTTACCTGTACCACAATGACCTTTTCGATCGTTGGACATTTCTGCAGGGCTGTATCGGCTATATCCTTGAGCTTTATGTGCTTGCCTCCACGAATAGAGACATTAGCAGTGATGAGCATCTTGCACTCTGAGTCGTTGATCCTGTCGCGAAGTGCCTCCGCACTAAAGCCGCCAAATACCACCGAATGGATCGCACCTATCCTGGCGCAGGCCAGCATGGCGATCGGCAGTTCGGGTACCATGGGCATGTATATGGCCACGCGGTCTCCCTTCTTGATGCCCTTGGACTTGAGGACATTTGCAAACATGCAGACCTGCTTGTGGAGTTCCTTATACGTCAACTTCTTGACCTGATGGTCCTCGTCGCCCTGCCAGATCAGTGCGGTCTTGTCTGCTATCGGTGTCCCAATGTGCCGGTCCAGGCAATTGTAGGCCACGTTGAGCTGGCCATCCTCAAACCATGTATGCTGGATCCTTCGGGCCTTGGTGTCCCAGGTGTAGTTGAGTCCCTTTGTTGGCTGTTTGAACCAGGTGAGGATCTTGGCCTGTTCCAGCCAAAAGCCATCAGGATCGTTCAGCGAGCGTTCCCACATCTTCTGGTATTCGGCCATGCTCTTTATGTAGGCCCTCATACGTATGTGTTCTGGTGGTGGGAACCTCCTGGTCTCGGACAACAGTGAATCGATAGCCTTCTTTTCTTCCATAGAGACTTCTCCTTAAAGATAAGGTCTTAGCTAACCCAGATTCCGTTGCCTGACATACGCGGTGTACAAACCACCACGCCAGGCAGGCGGACAGTTAGAGTTGAAAATTGTAGGGATCGGCCAGGCCCTTGTCAAATAGTTCGGCCTAATAACGCCGTCGCAGGCGCGCAGGAGGTATATTCAGGAACGAGCGATACTTGGCGACGGTCCTACGTGCTATGTTTGGGAAGCCTGCCTCTGCCAGCCTTTGCCGGATCTGGTCATCGCTGAGTGGATTGGCCTTGTCTTCTGAATCGATGATCCGCTGCAGTTGTGCCCTGATGGCCTCCCAACTGTGTTGTTGGCCCTGTTGGTCCTCGAGGCCTCCGCAGAAGAACCTACGCAGTGGGACCAGGCCCCATGGGCATTGCATGTACTTGCCTGCCACCGCCCTGGATACGGTAGCAACATGGACCCCAACCTCCTGGGCAATCTTTGACATAGGGAGGGGCTTTAGGTAAAGGGGCCCTTTGTCTAAAAAATCCTTCTGGAATCGTACTATGGCCTTTGTCACCTTCAGCAAGGTGTCATTTCGTTGCCGGATGGCCTCTAGGATCCATTGTGCTGAGCGGATGTTGTTCTGGAGGAACTGCCTGGTAGGCTTGCTTACGTTCGGGTCCTTGGCCATCTGGAGATATGTCTGATTGAGCCTGAGGTTGGGCAGGTATTCGTCCACGAGCGTAACTGTGTAGTCCTTGCCATCGGCGGTTGGCTGCACGATGACGTCTGGGGTGATGGGAAGATTGTGATCCTGGCCTATCTGCAGGCCAGGCGAGGTATCGAACCTTCTTAGCCTCGCGATGGCCTGTCTAACCCTTTCGATGCTGCAGCCCGCCTTCTTGGCAATCTCTGGCAGGCGGTTTTCCAGGAGATCTTGAAAGTACTTATCCACCAGCTCCATCTCGAAGCTCATGTCCTCGTCAGACTGGGCCATCTGGATCAATAGGCACTCCCGCAGGTCCCTTGCACCAACCCCTGGCGGGTCCAGGGTCTGGACAAGCCTCAATGCCTCCTTTAGATCCTGGAGGGTGAACTCATCTTGATCCTTGTTGTGGAGCTGTTCGATCTGAACCGTAAGGTAGCCGCGTCTATCGATGAAGTCTATGATCGCCCGCCCGGCCTTCTTTACTGGCTCGGGGGCGTCTACAAGTTGCCATTGCTCAACCAGGTAATCGTGTAGGGATCTAGGAGGTGCAGGGGCGTTCTTGATGGCCTGTAACTTGGGGTCCTCTTCCTGATCAGCCGATACCCTTACAGGACCCGACAGTTCCAGATACTCCCCAACATCCTGTCCGAAGCTTGCCAGTCGCTGGAAGTCGTGGAGCTTATTGGGGTCTGTGTCTACGATGAGGCTCTGGTATTCGATCTGGTCCTCATCCCGGTCCGTGGGCCCTATAGGTCCATCTACATCTGGATCTGGCTGTGGTTCTACGAGCTCCAATACTATGTTGCTATTGACCTCCTGCTCGATCCTCTCCTGTAGGGCCATGGCAGGCAGTTGCAGGATCTCCATGGACTGGATCAGGTGTGGAGCCAGCTTCATCCGCTGCTCCATCCTCATCTGGCCGGTCATCTCCAGTCTCATAGGGACCCCACCATAATGCCAAACTACCAAATCGCCTGTGCCATGCCCATCCTCTCGGGCCCAAGTTCATCCTAGTTTGGCGGGTTTAAACAGTCAAGGCCAACACACGACTAATCTTGGTTAGGCTGCAAGGTGTTGCGGAGGGCCTGGGCCCTTTGGACCAGTTCCTCATGTGTAGGGCAGGTGGCCTCGTGGAGGGTAAATGACCATTGGTGACTATCTACTACACGGCCAGGCCATATCACCTGGGCGAAGAAGTCGAACGGGAATGCATCATACCATGGGGCCTTGACCTTTCTGTGTGTCTGTATCACCTGGTAGCCTGGTTTTGCGATCTTGACCCTGTAGTCCCCATACCACTGGAAGGTGACGGTGGTGGGGCTGGTGCCTACCAGCTCGTCATTGAGCCAGATCCTTGCCCCATCTGGGGTGGTGTTGATGGTGATGGTCCTCTCTACACAGCCCTGGCACAGGCCAAAGGCCGCTGTCAGGGCCGCCCAAAGGATGATCTTGCTATATCCTTTGTGCCTTACAGGGCTCAACAATACCATAAGGTGTTCCTTTGCAATCGATCCATCTTGCTTGCCTAGTGAAAGGATATCGTTATATACTACGTTATTCGCATTGACAGGAGAAGGCATGTCAGGACATTCGCATTGGGCAGGTATAAAACACAAGAAGGCGGTAGTTGACGCCAGACGCGGCAAGCTTTGGAGCAAGCTGGCCAGGATGATCATCGTTGCAGCCAGGCAGGGTGGGGGGGATCCAGCCACCAACCTAAACCTGCGGTACGCCATAGACAAGGCCAAGGCTGCCAACATGCCAAAGGACACCATAGAGAAGGCCATAAAGCGGGGGACTGGTGGACTGGAAGGTAGCAACTATGAGGAGGTCGTGTACGAGGGTTACGGGCCTGGCGGTGTGGCGATCATGGTGGAGGTCTTGACCGATAACCGCAATCGAACTGCCCCTGAGATGAAGAAGCTTTTCGAGCGGCACGGTGGTTCCATGGGTGCGGCTGGGTGCGTCAGTTGGATGTTCTCGAAGAAGGGGCTCATAACCGTAAGTACATCGGCGGCATCTGAGGAGCGGCTGTTGGATATCGCCCTGGCTGCAGGCGCGGATGACATGAAGATCAGCGGGGATGTGTTCGAGATCACATGTGAGCCTGCCCGGTTTGAGGAGCTCAAGAAGGCCTTGGAACGGGAGGGGATACCATTGAACGTGGCGGAGATAGCCATGGTCCCCAAGAGCAATGTCAGTGTCACAGACCCAGAGGTGGCCAGGAAGGTCATCAGCCTCATGGAGGCGATCGAGGACCACGACGACGTTCAAAACGCCTATGCCAACTTCGATATCCCTGCAGAGATCCTGACCAAGGTCTCCTCTTAATAAAACTTCATTGGCTTGGCAGGTCGATCGGTTGGCCCCCTGGCACGTCCAGGCCCCTTCTTTGCAGCAGGGAACCCTCCAGCCTGAAGAGCCTAACCAGGGCCTTAAGATGGTTTGCCAGTGCCTGGCTCTCTGCGATCTGGCTGGCCACCAGGTCCCTCTGTGCCTGTGCCACTAGTAGGGATGTGGACCTGCCGACCTTGAACTTCTCTGATTCTGCCCTGAGTTTCTCCTCCTGCAGTAGCCTGGTGGCGGCAGTGGCCTGGATCTGCTGCCTGGTCCTTTCGACCTCTATGTACGCGGACCTGACGTCCACCTCCACCAATTGCTGGAGGTTTTCAAGGGCCAATCTCAGCTGCTGGCCTGTTGCAACCACCCGTGTATACCTGGCACGGGCAGTGCGGTTGCCAAGCGGATATGCCAATTGAAGGCCGATGGAGTAATCATACCCATGGCCGTCTAGATCTGACAATGAATTGGCAAAGCTGTTGGCATAGCCGCTCTTGCCCAGGTCTATGAACAGGTCCAACCTTGGTAGCAGGCCATTGCTGGTCTGGACTACCTCCAGTTGGCCACGCCTGATCAGCAACCTGGCCTGGTTGAGTTCAGGCCTGAGCCTAAAGGCAACCTGAACGTGCTGATCTACTTCATCCAGTACTATCTGTGGCATGACCAGCTGATATTGCAGTTTCAGTTGGCTATCCCAGTCGATCTTTCTATTTGGATTCAGCAGGCGGAGGAGTTCTATGCGTCTTCTTGCCAATTCGCTGGTGGCATTGATAAGGTTCTCCTGCCTTAGTGCCACCTCTGCCTGAGCGGCCGCAAGCTCGGTCTCCGCAAGCCTGCCGATCTTTACCCGTTCTTGTGTCTGGTCAAGTTGCTGTCTGGCCAACTGCAGGGAATCGGCGTAGATCTCGACCTGCCTTTGGGCAAGGGCATAATCCCAGAAGGCCTGCTCGACCTGCTCGACTAGGGCCTCTGCCACTGCCCGTAGCTCGTATTCAGAGATCTTGGTGTCGAGTTTGGCCTGCTCTATCCTTGCCAGGTTTGTCTGTATGTCCAGGCCTTGCAGTAATGCCTGGGTAACGGTTAGACCTAGCCTGGTGGAGGTAAAGGTGTCACTGTACAAGGAGGAATCGGTATATGATGTGCTGCCAGATAGGGCAATACTTGTGCCTGTGGGGAAAGGCACGGACAGACTCACAGAGCCTGTAAGGCCGTCGGTCACCACATATTTCTCTAGACCGCTGCCTGCCCTAGAGAGGCGGTCTGCAACGGTCCTGCGGGGGGTGATGGCCCCCTCGATCTGCATGTCGAATACGCCGGCCTGCTCTTGTTCATAGGTCCTCTGGATCTGTGGTTGGACCTTCTGTACGGCCAGGGCAGCGTTGTTCTTCAATGCCATCAGTATGGCTGACCGGATGTCAAGGGATATGACTGGATGGTTTGGTTCCTCCTTTGTCAGATCGGCTCCGTAAAGGGCCTGACAGATCCAAAAGACTGCTGCTATGTGTGCAATTGCCTTCATTGCCCATCCATCTGCGAGATTGGAGGCCTGGCCTTCTCGAACAAGGCATAAACAACAGGCACGACGATCAGTGTGATCAGTGTAGAACTAGTAAGGCCGCCGATGACCGTCCTGGCCATCGGGGCCTGTGCCTCACCCCCCTCACCAAGGCCCAAGGCCAGGGGGATCAGTCCGATCACGGTGGTAGTGGCGGTCATGAGTATGGGTCGAAGCCGCCTTCTGCCTGCCTCCACTATGGCCTGGTAGGTGGGGAGTTTATCACGCCTTCGCAGCAGGTTTGTGTGGTCCACCAGCAATATGGCGTTGTTTACCACAATGCCCCCAAGGATGATGCAGCCTATCAAGGACTGGATGTTTATGGTAGTGCCTGTCAGGAACAAGATCCCTAGCACGCCGATCGCTGCCAGTGGCACGGAGAACATCACTACCAGTGGGTCCAATAGTGACTCGTACTGGCATGCCATCACCATGTAGACCAAGACTAGTGCCAATATGATGCTGATCGCAAGCTCCCTGTAGGCCTTTTGCTGTTCCTCGTAGTCACCCCCAAGGCCTATGGTGAAGTCTGGCGGCACTGGGATGGACCTGATCTTCTGCTGGACCTCTGCCTGTACGGAGCCAAGGTCTCGGCCGCTGACATCTGCTGAGACCGTGACGATCCGCTCCTGGTCCTTTCTCTCTATCATGACCGGTCCTGTCTGCGGGCCTGCCTCCACTACGTTCCGCAGGACCACAGGCTGGCCCTGGGAGTTGGTTATGGTCAGGTCCAGTATCTGGGTAAGGTCTACGTTTTGCGCATCGCGGAGTCGCACCAATATGGCGTATTCCTTGCCTGCCTGGCGGAAATAGCCGGCCCTCGTGCCTCCTACGATGGTCTGGAGGGCATTTGCAATCCTCCAAACGGTCAGATCCATATCAGCTGCCTTTTGCCTGTCTATATGTATGAGCTCCTCAGGGCTGCCTGCCTCGCGGCTGATACGGACATCCGTGATGCCAGGCACGGACTTGATGAGCTTGCTGACCTGGTCTGCCAACAGGTCTGCGGTCTGGAGGTCATGGCCCCTGATCTCTACCTGTACCCGGTCGGACTGCTGTGTACCCATCCGCAGGATGAACAGGCCCTGCCCTGCCCTTGTGCGGACCACCATACCAGGTATCTTACTGAGCCTTGGCCGCAGGTCTGCAGCTATCTGCTCGCTGGACCTGGATCTCTGGGACCGTGCCTTAAGTGAGATCCTCATGTTGCCGGTGTGGCTGGCACTACCCCAGCGGCCTCCGCCTATACTGGTCTGGTAGTTCTGCATCTCAGGGACCGCCTCTTGAACGATCTGTTCTATAAGCCTGAAGTTCTGGTCGACTAGGGCTAGTCTTGTGCCTACCTGCATTTCGCCCTCGATCCGCACCTCGCCTTCGTCGGTCTGGGGCATCAGCTCCCTGCCTATATACGGGATCAACATCAGTGCCCCGCACAGTATCAGCAGGGCCGCACCTATGACGACAGGCTTGTGGCCCAGGGCCCAGGCCAATACGATGCCATATCTGTGTTCGATGGCCTTGAATGCCCTGGCACTTGCATCGAATAGCCTTGTCAAGCCGCCAGTGGAATAGGGGATCCTGGCTGCGAGCATCGGCACTAGGGTGATCGCCACTATCAGGGAGAATGCCAGGGATATGGCAACTACGATCGAGAGCTGCTTGAACATCACCCCAGACATGCCTTGCATCAATACCAGAGGCAGGAACACGCCCAGAGTGGTAAGGGTGCTGGCGATGATCGCGCTGGTGACCTCCTCGGTGCCGTCTATGGCCGCCCTGCGTGGTTCAATGCCCTGTTCCCTGAGCCTGAAGGTATTCTCCAAGACCACGATGGAGTTGTCCACCAGCATCCCTACGCCAAGTGCCAGTCCACCTAGCGTCATGATGTTGAGCGTCAGGCCCCCAAGATAGAGTGCGGCGATCGTCCCAACGATGGAGATGGGTATAGCAGTGGCGACAACCAGGGTTGTCCTTATGTTCCTCAGGAACACCAGCAACACGACTATGGTCAATAGGCCGCCGAATATGGCGGAGAAACCTATGTTCTTGATGGAGTTGGTGATGTACTGGGAGGTATCGATGATAGGTACTATATGGATCTGTGGTATGTCCTGATTGATCTTGGCTATCTCCTTCAGTGTTGCCCTGGCCACCTGAACGGTGTTGCGTCCTGACTGCTTGTTTACAGCCAACCTCATCCCTGGGGCCCCATTGATCCTGACGATCCTGGTGATCCTCTGCCAAGAGTCATTTACGTCTGCCACCTCCGTGAGCCTTATCGGTACACCCTGCCTGACTGCAACGACGGTCTGTCGCAGTTGTTCCAGGTCTGTGTACTGACCTGGTGTGCGGATCGTCACCTCCATGTTTGCCCGTTCGATGGTGCCTGCAGGGATGTTGATGTTGCCTTCACGGATGCGATTGACGATCTGATCCAGCGGAATGGCCAGTGCATTGATCTTTGCTGGATCTAGGTCCACATGGATCTCCCTGGTCAGGCCTCCCCAGACGTCTACGGACGCAACACCCGGGACCCTCTCGAGGCGATATTGGACCTGGTCCTCTATGATCTGTCTTGCCTGGATGGGATCGAGATTGGTCGATGCGCCGAGGATCAGGATCGGAAAGCTTGCAAGGTCGAACTTCCGCAAGGTGGGCCTGTCTGCCTCCTCAGGCAACCTGGGGATCACGCGATCCAACCTATCCCTGATGTCATTGGCCGCAGCATCCAGGTCCGTGCCCCAGGAGAAGGTCACGCGTACGACACTTTGGCCCTCAGATGAGGATGACCAGACCTCCTCGGCACCAGGCACTGCACTTACTGCCTGCTCTATGGGCCTGGTGATGAGCTCCTCGACCTCCTGTGGGCCTGCATTCTCGTAGTTGCAGACTATGCTCAATGTGGGGTAGGAGATGTCCGGCATCAGGTCTATGGGCAGGCGCACCAGGGAGATGGTCCCTATCAGGACCACCATCGCCACTACCATGCTTGTGAACACAGGGCGATCTACCGCCCCATGGGTGAGCCTCATCCAGATGCCTCTTGGGGACTTGCCACCATGATCCTGGAACCGTGCTCCAGCAGGTGGTTGCCTATGGTGATCACCTGACCTGCAAGGTCAGGTTCGATGATCTCCACGAACTGGCCTTCGATGATACCAGTGGTGACTGGCACGAATCTCGCCACAGAACCATTAGGGTCTGCCAGAAACACACCTTGTCTTCCATCCCTCCTTGCCAGGGCAGAGACCGGTACCAATGTTGCACCGTCCTTGCGGGCAAACTCCACACGTGCACGCACAAACATGCCTGGCTTGAGCAGGTCATCTGGATTTGGTACCTCGATCTCTACCCTTGCCTGCCTGCTTGTCTCCTTGAGCAGTGGGGCAATGCGGACGATCTGGCCGGTAAAGCTCTCACCTGGATATGCATCGGTGGAGATCGTGGCCTGCTGACCCACCTTGACCTTTGGGTAATCCCTCTCGATCACATACACCACAGCGGTTACTGGGTCGTTTTGTAGTATAGAAACGATCGGTTGATTGGCCTGAATCAACTCGCCCTCATCCACAAATCTCTCTCCCACCACCCTGACCTTGTCCTGGCCTTCCCAGAATGCCTTTACCTGTGTGTACGAAAGTCGCAATTGTGCGGCCTTTAGGGCTGCCTGCCGCTGTGCAACCTGGGCCTGCGATACCTTGAGCCTTGCCTGGGCAGCATTTAGAGAGGCAGCCGCCTCGTCCAGCTCCGAGGCGGATGCGATCTGTTTATCACGCAGGGCCTTGACCCGTTCGTATTCCCTTTGTGCGATCTGCAGATCACTGGCCGAGTTATCCGCATTGGCCTGTGCAACCAATAGCTCTGCCTGGGCCTGCTGGACCTGTTGTGTGAACTCCTCATCGTCCAAGACCGCTATCAGTTGATCCTGTTGGACCTTATCCCCTACATGCACAAGGAGCCTTCGAAGCCATCCGGTCACCTTAGGTGCCACAACGAATTGGGACTTAGGGGTAAGGGACCCTGTAAACTCCCCCACATCCCTGATGATCCCTTTCCTGACTGGTTCTGTGCGGACCGCCACGATAGGACCATCGCCTCGTTGTGTTGCGGGTTTGGCTGGGCCACCAAGTTGCCGGATATACAAAGATGCCCCAACAAGGACGGCCAGGACTATCAGTATGGTCAAGCCCTTCTTTATCATCTAATCCGGCTAGTCCTATCACAGGCCCTGATTGGGCGTCGTCTTTGCCATTGCCTTGAATGTATCGACTATCTCATCTAGGTGTGACTTTGGCAGTATCAACTGGACCATGGCCTTGCCGTTGTCCATCTTTGCTGCGATGACCAGATTGCTTGAGCTTTGCACCTGAATCGGTATGGGCATCAGGGCAGTCATGGCGGCACTAAACAATCTCAGATAGTTGATCGTGCAGATCAGGTCCACATCCTTTGCTTCTACCAGCGCAAGGGCCTTCTTTATCTCGTCTGGGCCTTGACTGGGGCTGCCTGACTTGACCTGATCTATCAACTGTTGCATGGCCTGCTGTGCATCCTGTCCCCAGACCGCAAGCCCGAGCTTGTCCACCACCGCCGTCCTGAATTCGATCCCATCCCCGTACATCTGTTTGATGAGCTGGGCCTCCATTGCGTTGGGATCCTTGAATGTGAACGTAATCCTCATGACCTGGATCTTGGTATCCTTATAGGTGGCATCAGGCATCTGCGTGGACTGAAGCCCAGGCCCCTGGACTGGCATGAGGCTCGGCAGCAGGCCTTCCTTGTACACTAGGTCTATCAACTGCCTTTGTACCTTGAGATACGCATCCGGATCCTTGACCTCAAAGACCTGTCTGCTGGAGAAGAAGGGCCTTGCACCTGGCTTAGATGATATGCAGAAGGCCATCTGTTCCCCCATTGTACTGGAAAGGGTCTTTGTCAGGTCGGTCCACTTACTGATCTGGTCCTGCTGGACCTTCTGGCCAATGGCAGCAGATATTACCTCGATCAGCTTCTTACTCAGGTCCAGCAGCCTTGAGGGCTGTAGCCTCCATGCACCACAGATCATGGCCCCATCCTGACAGTAGCCAAGTAGCCTCAATTGGCCTGGCTGTCCTGATCCTGCAAGGGCCTGTGCCAGTTGCCCATCAGGACAGGCACGGATGTACTTGGTCAGGATGAGTCTATCTGGCATGACCCGGGCAGTGACAGTCACGGTCGAGACCTGCCCGAGCAGATAGTCTATAAGACCTGCATACAGATTGCAGATCTGTTGGAGTTGATCGGCGTTCGGTCCTGCCTGGGAGGCCACCTGCGTACCCAGTTCCTGGATCTTCTTGCTGATCTGTGGGCCAATCGTCTTTGCCAGGACCTGGACATTGCAGTACGCCCAAAGTCCAGACCGCTCTGCCGCCTCTAGAAGCTCATGATCCATCAGACCGGCCAAGGACTGAGATGGGCCAGATCTGATCGCAGCGGCCATCCTCAAGAGGCGGTCACCAGGCCTGCCTATAAGCGTATAACCGCCTGCATCCACGATCGCCAGGCCGGTACCAGTCAGTTGCCTGACCCCATTGGCGTCAGGTTGCTCTGCTGGGATGTTGCTGGCCAGCTGCCCAAATTCAGTAACAGGTACCATGAACCAGATGGACTGTAGCCAGCTATCAGGATCATCGATCTTGCCCGTGGGTGCTGAGCCGAACACGATGAACTGACCTGTGGTCCTTACGCCCAGCAGTTGCGGGTTGGAGATCATCTGGCCGATCGCTGCCTTTGCCTGTATTGCCAGACCAGGGCCTTGCAGGTTACTGAGGTACTGCTCCAGGCGTCCAAGTATCTCGTCCGGGTTGTTTATCTGCACGCAAAACAGGCAATCCGATGGTATACGGCGCAGCACCTGCCCTTGGCCCAAGGCAGCAGTGGCAATGGTTGCTGATATGATGATTGCCCAAAAGGCTTTGGTGGTCTTCATTGACATGTTTGGTCCCTTTCGAATAGGTGGTCTGTCCTCGCCTTCGGCCCCAGCTATCGACCTGTAGCGGCCTTAATAGGGGTCCCATAAGGCTTGGCATACTTGATCATCACGGTCTTGCCTTCTAGCAACTCGCTGAGGGCCTTTTGTACGTAATTGATCAGTGGCCCCTGGGCCCTGCCCAGTGGGGCATTGTCCACAGCGCCGTTATAGGCTATCAGGCCATCAGGGCCAATAATGACCACATATGGTGTATTGGTTGCCACGTACTCCTTGGCCCTCCGGCCTGTATGGTCATCCAAGACAGGGTAGGGCAGTTGGAAGCGGCTGACGATCCGCTGGTTCTGTCTCCGATTCGACCACTCGCAGCTATTGATGGCCAGCCAGACCACCCCCTTATCCTTGTATTCCTCGGCAAGCTGTTTGAGGGTCCCGCGTTGGACATGATACCTCCAGAATGGGCAGTTTGGATCGATCCATTCCAGGACCACCACCTTTCCCCTGTAATCAGATAGGCGGACCGTCTTGCCATCCTGGTCCGTCAACTGGAAAAGCGGTGCACTTGTCCCGGCCCTCCTGGTCAGCAATTCCTGCTTGTCCTGCTCTGATAGGGCCCTCTTGAGCCTGTTGAGCCTCGTCTCTAAGGAGTTCAGCTCCTTTTGGTAATCTGCTTGCTTTGCACGGATCAGTGCCAGGATCCTCTCGGCGGTCTTTGTGGCCTTCTCCTGCTCCGCCAGGTCTAGGATGGCGTAAAGCTCGGCCAGCAGGGCCTTCTGTTCTGCCTTGAGTGTATTGATCCTCGCCTGGAGCTCTGATTGGAGCTGCACCCTTATGCTTGTGGCCGCAGGATCTAATGGTGTATTAGGACCAGCCGGCGAGGTGACCTGTGCGGCCCCAAGACCATAACCTACGAGCACCACAAAGAGGGCGATTATGCTAGCACCTTTTCTACCTTGCATAGCCAAGTCTCCTATCAGTGGCGACCTCATTGGCCTAGACTTTACCAGATAGGTCTAGACCTGGCTAGTGGCAAGCATGTACTAGCTATATCGTCAATGTCAGCTTGTACTTGCGGCAGACATCTGTAAGGAAGCCTTCGGCCTGGTGGGCCAAGACACGCACATAATAGACCCCTGCAGGTTGCTTGTTCAGGCTGATCCGATGCGAGTTGGCAGTGGTATCTACCTGCTTGAGCAGAATGCCAGCTTCGTCATACAGCTCTAGTACAAGATCCCCTTCTGCATTGACAAAGTCTATCTGGATCTTGCTGCTGGATGTACCTTGCTTGGGCAGCTCAAACCTGTACCAATCCTCATCCTCATCGTCATCAAGCGTCAGGTTGTCCAATGTCACCTTGCTATTGCCCAGATCCCATGCAGCATCCTGGCTGTCATTGTCCTCACAGGTGTCAGGAGCAACTGTACCAAACCAATCCCTATCAGTACTTGCCTTGGTGTTGTTCTTGACATTGGTCTCAGGTCCATCGGTCCTGACTACACCTATCACATAGTACTGCCCTGCAGTAGGTATCGCAGGTACCTCCGCACTATAGGTCACATCAATACTAGCCTTGGCCAAGATGGGATCGTCGTATGTCTCGGTACCTATCGGTATGTCCTTATCAGCCTGGAACTTATTGTCTGTAGACAGATACCAACTTACAGTCCAATCTGCCCTCTGGTTGCCTGTGCCATTATTCTTGATAGTTGCGGTCCAATCCACCTGTGTACCCACCTCGGCAGACTGCCAGACGTTGCTGTCTACCTTGGTGATCTGCAGGTCCGGACCTGCAGGTACAGCGATGGTGAGCGTGTAGTTGCAGCTTACATCGCCATGGTCGGACCATACCTTTACATAGTAGGTCCCTTCTCCAAGTGCCAGTGGGGTCAGTGCTATCTGCTCTGTATTGCCAGTCCCATCGCTCTTGACAATCTCATGGCCGGTCTGGTCGTAAAGGGCCAAGGCCAGGTCGCCCTCGGTGTTGGTGAAGTTTAGCTGTATCTTGTGGCCCTTGGCAACGGTGTTCAGCGTGGTGAACTTGTACCAGTCCTCATCGCCTGACTGATCTATGGTCCTGTTGGTCAACGTCTTTGTACCAGCTCCATAGCCAAGCTCTGTAGCTGTTTCTCTGCTGTCATTGTCCTCATGGGCGTCTGGATCAACCGTGCCAAACCAGTCCCTGTCTTTACTGGCCTTGACATCGTTTTTGGCATTGGAATCAGGGCCGGTATTAATCACCTTTGCGATCACATAGTACTGGCCTGCCTTTGCTAGCTGTGGCACTGGGGCATTGATCTGCTTTTCTACAGTCCCTTTCGAGGGGATATCGTCACTATATGTCTCTGAACCTATCAGGATGTCTGTTGCCCCAAGCTTGTTGTCTGTAGATAGATACCACTGTACGGTCCAGTCCTCGGTCTGAGCAACAGGCCCATTGTTATAGACGGTGACCGACCAGGCGATATCGTCGTCGATCTGTGCAGCCTGCCAGACGCTACTATCCACGACTGTGGGCTGCAGGTCAGGTATCTGACCTACCTGCACCTTTACCTGGACTGCAGCAGAGGATTGCTGGCCGTCAGAGGCCTTTACCTTGAATGCATTCAGTAGCCCATTCTTGCTGGCAGGGGGCTGCCATATCCAGGCCTGGCCCGGACCAAGGGTAGCGCCCTTGCTGAGCTCATTATTCTGTGCGTCCTTGAGTCTCCCACTGCTTACTGAATCCAGTATGAATTGGATCTGGTCGCCATCAGGATCCTGGGCATCTGATGCCCCAAGTAGGTCCTCGTATGTGACCTGATATGGCCAATCCTGCTGTGCGTCGGTCAGTGTTTCAATAGTCGTCAGTTGAGGTGCATGGTTGACAGGCAATTGATGTATCTTCGCCACAAACCCATCGCCATCGAGACCCATGTCATCATCCTCGTCGGCCCCTATGTCACCTCCGTGATATGTGGTGTCAAAGCCGCCATCGACCCAGCCGGCAGATTCTGTCTGGCCGCATACCAGGATGTCGCCATTGTGATCTATGGCAACGCAGTAGGCCTCGTCACCAGCAGTACCACCCAGATAGGAGCTCCATAAATGGGCACCTGACCCAGTGAGCCTGACCAAAAAAGCATCCAAGTTGCCGTTATGCGTTGTGTCAAAGCCGCCCTTTGCCCAGCCTGCAGACTTGGTACCGCCACAGACAACTATGTCGCCTGTCTGCGGATCCACCGCCACGCCGTGGGCCCAGTCAACACCGCTACCGCCTATATATGTGCCCCAGACTGCACCACTGCCATCAGCATTGATCTTGCCTGCAAATGCGTCGGCATTCTGGCCACCACCGAAGCTGGTATCCCATCCGCCCTTTATCCAGCCCATCGGACCACTGGCACCTGCTATGACAGGATTGCCGTCAGGCCCGACTGCCACGTCGAAGACCATCTCTGGGTAGTTAGCGCCTATGTATGTGCTCCACAAGGGATTGCCACTTGAATCGAACTTGGCCAGGAAGCCATCACCTTCTCCGCCATAGCTGGTATCGAAGCCGCCGCTGACCCAGCCACTCGACTCGGTCAAGCCCACTACATATACATTCCCTTGGGCATCTACTGCCACTGAATCGGCCTCGTCGTAGGAGCTCCCACCTATGTATCTTCCCCAGAGCATCTGGCTGCCGTCGGAGGTGATCTGGACCAAGAAGGCATCCTCGTCTTGGGTTGGATGATATTGCCCGCCAGACACCCAACCTCCAGATTCAGTGACCCCACAGACGAGGATGTTGCCATCTGGAGCAACAGCTACACCATAGGCCTCGTCATGGCCACTACCACCAAGGTATGTACCCCAAAGCACGGTGCCATTGGGATCCAACTTGACCACGAACCCATCTTCACCTCCACCGAATGTTGTATCGAACCCGCCAGAAGACGAAAGCAAATCAGCCGAGCCGGTGAGACCCACTACATAGATATTACCATCGGCATCTACAGCAACACGGTTGGGATATTCTCCATTCGGACCATTGAGCTGCGTATACCAGCTCATGGTCTGGCCGTCGTCGGTGATTTTTCCCACTAATACGGCGACGTTATAGTTGGAGTCGCCGCCGTTATAGTTGGAGTCGCCGCCGTTATAGTTGGAGCCGCCGGCGTAAACCATCGTGTCAACAGAGACCACGACATTGTTCAGCCTGTCTACTGCTATGCCGTATACGAAGTCGTCGGTCTCGTTGCCTACATAGGTACTCCATAGTAGCTGTGCGCCATCCAGCAGCACCCTGGGCTCGAGTGGTTCTACCTTTGGTGAAGACGACTTGGCAGACCTTGGCTGGCGACCAAATAGACGTCTGATTGCTCGTTTAAATGTGTTCATAGTATCCTCACTGGATAGGGCAGGGGCTTAACCCTGCCTCTTGGTTAGAGAGAATCTGGATAAGTTGGAGAAAAACGACAAAAAGCAGGTTATGACATGGCACAAAATAAATTATACAAGAAATAGTTGCTCGACTGGAAGGAGATTTGTGTGAGGATTTGGCTAATACTTATTGCGGAACTTCCTTGCATTGTATCCTTGAGGCCTGCCATTGCATGGCATGCGGATGGACATATCAAGGCCACTGCCTTGGCCGTGGATGGTGTCAGGGACGCCATGCCGGCCTTCTTTGTGCAAGGGGAGGAGTTGGTCTGCCACTGTTCGGTGGATCCGGACCTGTTCAAGCTAGAGGTGGATTCGTATGCCCTTTACCAGGCAGAGTCCCCTGAGCATTATCTTGACCTGGAGTACGTTGCAGACATGGACCTGCCTGAGGGCCGCCAATCCTTCATCAGTAGGTGCCTGTCCAGGGGCCTGTGGTTTGCCAAGGTGGGTACCTTACCCTATGCAGCTAGTGAGTGGACATACAGGCTTGCCATTGCCCTGGCAGAACATAGGCGGTGGCCTGAGGATAGATCCATCCAGACCAAGTGCCTGGTGTATGCAGGGATCCTAGCACATTATGCCCAGGACATGGTGATGCCCCTGCATTGCACGATCCACTACGACGGTCTGGCTGGACCCGATGGTACGAGACCGCATACAGGTATCCATGCCATGGTGGATGCGTTGATCGGCAAGGTGGACACAGGCGAGATATCCTTGCTAGACTCCAATGATCTCTTGCCATTTGATAATGTATTCCAGGCCTGTATAGAGCAGATCAGGCTCAGCAATGGGCTTGTAGATGAGGTCTACCAGATGGCAGGCCAGATACCTGCAGAGGATGAGCCATTGGTTGGCGGTAGTTGTGTGGAGGCATTTGCAGGTCAGATGCTCCATAATGCCGCGGTCTTCACTGCCAGGCTATACCTGACTGCCTGGCACAAGTCTGAATCTATCGAGATCCGTTCATGGCACCAAAGATAGAAAGCGGCCTCCTGGCCTCCTCTATGCCGCAGAAGAATGCAAATGCCAGATATAGGAGGGCGTACATGGGCAGGATTATGGCCGCCAGCGATATGGGATGGTAATGGTAGATCTGTGTCTTGACCAATAAGGCAATGCAGACAGAGCCTATGGATGCCGCCCAGACCGATGCCAGGAATCTCCTATCAGGGCCGATAGGGCCGATCCTGGAGCTCAATCTTCTTTTGAGCAGCAGGTATTCTATGATCCCTGCCACTGCAGAACCGGCCGAGATCCCCAGGATACC
>JARYLO010000032.1 GCA_029907605.1 Sedimentisphaerales bacterium | reverse complement strand
GCATTCGGTCCAATCACAGCTATGGACCTTAGGTCCTTTCGCAAGGGCAAGATGCCGGTATTCTTTAGTAGCACGATCGACTCCTGGGCCATCTTGCGGGCCAGTGCATCGTGCCTTGGACAGTCATTGACACTGAATGAGATCCTTGCATATGGGACCAACTCAGGTGGGTCAAACATCCCCAGTCGCATCCTGGCAGTAAGGAGCCTCTTGACCGCCAAGTCGATATCCGCCTCGCTTATCAGCCCTGCCTCTACGGCGTGTAAGAGCGTCCCATAGGCAGTCCCGCACTCCAGGTCGCAGCCTGCCTTTACTGCCAATGCTGCCGCCTCCTGAGGGGTACGGGCGTACTTGTGGGACCTGTAGATGTCATCTATTGCACCACAATCTGAGACCACATATCCGTCAAATCCCCACTGGCCCCTGAGGATCTCTTCTAATAGCCTGCGGTTAGCGCACGCTGGCACCCCATTTACGCGATTGTAGGCCCCCATCACCGATGCGACATGGGCCTTGACGACCAGGTCCCTGAATGCAGGCAGATAGGTCTCGAACAGGTCCCTGTCATCTACAATCGCATCGAACCCGTGTCGTTCAGGCTCTGGCCCACTGTGGACTGCATAGTGCTTTGCAGTGGCGACCACCTTCAGGTACCTTGGATCGTCGCCCTGCAATCCCTTGACGAACTGGATCCCCATCTGGCCGGTTAGATAGGGGTCCTCACCATATGTCTCTTGTCCTCTGCCCCATCGCGGGTCTCGGAATATATTGATATTTGGGGTCCAGAACGTCAGGCCATAGTACCGATCTATGTCGCCACTGTGCTGCCTTGCATACTCATGATGTTTTGCCCTGGCCTCGTCGCTGATGGCCGTTGCCACCTGGTACACCAGCTGCCTGTCGAATGAGGCGGCCATGCCTATGGCCTGCGGGAATACCGTGGCAATACCTGCCCTGGCTACGCCGTGTAGGCACTCGTTCCACCAGTCGTACTTGGGGATGCCCAGTCTGTCGATCCGAGGGGCGCTATTGACCATCTGAGAGATCTTCTCCTGCAGTGTCATCCTAGATACCAGGTCCTCCACACGTCGGTCGATCGGAAGCTTGGGATTGAGGTAATCAGGTACATCCTGGCCAGTGCCTGGGGCAATAGCTATTGCTACTACGGATATTAACAGATTGGTCAGCAACGAGGCCCTCACGTATCCCATGTCAGATCCTTTCGCTAGCCTGCCACGGTCATCCTAAACGCGATATTGATATTACAGAAGGCAGTCCTCAGGTCAATGACCGCTGCACGGATAGACAGGATGCCTTTGACCACTCCTATTGCTTGCCTAGCAGTTCCTGTAGCAGGGCCCTTTGGAAGTGGAGCCGATTCTCGGCCTGGTCAAAGATCACGGAATTTGGGGATTCGGCCACCTCATCGGTGATCTCGTGGCCTCTGTGCGCAGGCAGGCAGTGCATGATCTTGGCATTGGGGGCATGCCTGAGCAGCTCCGCATTCACCTGATATCCCTGGAAGGCCCTGAGCCTCTGTTCGGTCTGGGCCTCCTGGCCCATACTGATCCAGGTGTCGGTGTAGATGACATCTGCACCCTGTACCACCTCTACAGGGTCGCGCAATTGCACAAGGCAGGGCCGCTCTGCGTTGGCCGCCTGGATCGTCTGGTCGTCAAGTTCATATCCCTCAGGCGAGGCAATGGCCATGGAAAGTCCTAGCTTGGCCGATGCAAACGCCAGAGCCCTCGCCACATTGTTGCCGTCGCCTATGAAGGCCAGCTTTATGCCTTCTAGCCTGCCGCAGTGTTCCTTGATGGTCAGCATGTCTGCCATGGCCTGGCAGGGGTGCGACCAGTCACTGAGGGCGTTTATCACCGGCACGCCTGCATACTGGGCCAGCTCGATTAGGGTCTGATGTGAATAGGTCCTGGCCATGATGCCATGTGCATACCTGCCCAAGACCCTTGCTATATCCTTGACCGGCTCCCTTTGGCCCAATATCCCGATATCGTCTGGTTTCAAATGGATGGCAAGGCCGCCCAGGTCTGCCATGGCCACCTGGAAGCTCATCCTGGTCCTGAGGCTTGCCTTCTCGAAGACCATGGCCAGTATCTTGCCCTCCAATGTCCGTTTTAGCCTGCCCTGTCTGTGAAGGCCCTTGAGCTGGATGCTCAGCTCCAGCAGGTGATTCAACTGCTGGCTTGTACAGTCCTGGATACACAAGAAGTGTCTCATAGTGACAGCTCTGTCAATGCATCATCCAATATCTCGATGGCCTTGTCCACTTGCTCGTTGGTGGCGATCATGGGTGGCATAAACCGCAGGACCGTCTGATGCGTGCAGTTTATGCGAAGGCCCTTCTCTAGGCACCTGGCCACGATTCGGTCCCCTGGCTGGTCCAACTGTACCCCTATCATCAATCCTATGCCCCTGACAGACCTAATCACAGGGTGCTTGGATTGCAGTCCTGTCAGTCTCTGCTGGGTATACTGGCCAAGGGATGTGGCATGATCCAGTAGGCCATCCCTTTCTATGGTCTCTATCACCGCAATTGCAGCAGCGCATGCAAGGGGATTGCCCCCAAAGGTGGAGGCATGTGTGCCTGGGACCAGTGCTGTAGCCACATCTGGCCTGGCCATCATAGCTCCGATCGCGACCCCTCCGCCGAGGCTCTTTGCCATGGTGATGATATCGGGCACGATGTCGTAATGCTGATAACCAAACCACTTGCCGGTACGGCCTATACCGGTCTGCACCTCATCAAGGATCATCAATGCTTGGTGCTTGTCGCAAAGCTGTCGTATCGCCTTGAGGTACTCGGCAGTGGCGACATTAATCCCGCCTTCACCTTGAATTGGTTCGACCATGACCGCTGCCACATCCTCGCAGAAGGCCTTCTCCATGGCCTCTACGTCATTGAATGGCACATAGGTAAAGCCTGGCACAAGGGGTAGGAAGCCCTTGTGATACTTTGCCTGTGCAGTTGCACTCAGTGCCCCATAGGTCCTGCCGTGAAACCCACCTTCTGCGGTTATGAATCTGTACTTATTGGCACCTACATACAGCCTGGCCAGCTTCAATGCCGCCTCATTGGCCTCCGCGCCGCTGTTGCAAAAGAAGCACTTACCCCCAAATGCCCGCTCGCTGAGCAGCCTGGCGAGGACGCCCTGGGGCTCGGTGTAGAAGGTATTGTCCATGTGGATCAGTAGGCCTGCCTGCCTTCGGATGGCCTCTACTACTGCCGGGTGGCAGTGGCCCAGACCGCTGACCGCCCATCCTGGAAACATATCGAGGATCTGGTTGCCATCTGCATCATATAGATAGCAGCCCTCGCCCCTGACGATGACCCTTGGTAGCCTGGCGTAATTGCCTATCACGAATCTTTCAAACAATTCGATCGTTTCCTTTGTCGTCATCATTTACCTCGAGGACCTTTCAAGACCAGCGATGAGGATCCTAGGTCTGCGCTGGGCTGGCCTGCTGGTTGGTCAGCGAAGGATCCCTTAGTATCTCCGTTCCAATACCCTTTTCGGTATAGATCTCCAACAACAGTGAGTGAGGTATGCGGCCGTCTATGATATGGGCCTTCCTGACGCCTGCCTCGAGGGCCATAAGGCATGCCTCGATCTTGGGGATCATGCCTCCAGCGATCTGGCCACTGTCGATCATCTGTTTTATCTGGGTGGCGTTCAGGCTGGATATCCAGCTATTCGGATCGTCTTTGTCCCTCCGGACCCCATGTGTATCGCTGACTACTACCAGCTTTTCTGCCTTTACTGCAGCAGCGACCATACCTGCTGCACTGTCGGCATTCACGTTCAATTTGCCACCCAACTTGTCCTGTGCGATAGATGCGATCACGGGGATGATCCCATCCTCGCATAGGGTCGTCAGGACCTTGCTGTTGACCTCTGTGACCTTGCCTACCAATCCCAGATCTATCTTGCGGCCATTCTCACCTGCCAGGCGGAGGGGCTCAGCGAAGAGCACGCAGCTTGTCAACGAGTGCAGGGGCATGCAATTACAACCTAGTTCCTCGAGGGTCTTGCAGATGGGCGTATTGACCTTTTGGATGAGTGTATGCTCTGCTATAGTCAAGGTCCGCTGGTCTGTGTACCTGCGGCCTTGGACCCAGACAGGCTCTAAGCCCGCCTCGTTCATCGCCCTTGTGATGGCCTTCCCGCCACCATGCACGATGATAGGCCTGATACCCACGGTCTCCATGAATGCCACATCTGTGAGCATCTGCCTTTGCAGATGTGGGTCATCCAGGACGCTACCGCCGAGCTTGACTACCACAATCTTGCCCCGAAAGCCCCTTATGTAGGCCATCGCCTCTATGAGGGCATCGGCCTTGACAATTGCCTGTTCCATATCTAGGACCTCGCCACAATCGAAAGAGGCCTCTTATACGTATTATCGAGCAGCAGGTCAATACCATTTGCCGGTCGTTTCCCCTAGTTTTCCCTTCCCTGGAACCACCAGTGCTGCCCATTGACTGTCAAGCCCCTATCCGCTAAAGTCTTATACTCTAGGCACAGGGCGTTGTGACGGTTTCCCAGATAGCCATGGCCAAAGAGGACTGATTGTGTCTTTAGAACAACTAAGACAGAAGATAGACCAGATAGACCTTCAACTTGTAGATCTGCTCAATGAGCGGGCCAAGGTCGTTGTTGAGATAGGCAAGCTCAAGAGCCAGACAGAGCGGCCTGTTTATGCCCCAGATCGGGAAAAGCAGGTCCTGGAGAAGGTGGTCAAGGCCAACAAAGGGCCATTGCCCGACAGGACCATAAAGGCGATCTGGCGGGAGTTGATGAGCGGGTCCTTCCTCCTGGAGAAGCCCTTAAGGATAGGCTATCTTGGCCCACAAGGCAGCTTCAGCCATGCGGCTGCCATGCTCAAGTTTGGCCAGAGCGTAGAGTACGAGCCATTGACCAACATCACCGCCATCTTTGAAGAGGTCAGCAGGGGGCATTGTGACCTTGGGGTAGTGCCTGTGGAGAATACGGCAGGGGGCGGGGTGATCGAGACATTGGATGCCCTCATAGAGTCATCGGTCAAGATATGCGCTGAGATCCTGGTCGCCGTGCACCACTGCCTGTTGGCCAACTGCCCGGCCGACAGGATCAAGAAGATCTATTCGAAACCAGAGGTATTTGCCCAGTGCCAAAGGTGGCTTGCCTCCACATTCAAGGATACCCAGACCATACCTGTGGCCTCCACAGCAAAGGCTGCCCAGATGGCCGCTGAGGAGCCCGATACAGCGGCCTTGGGTTCGCGGATAGCAGCAGATCTATACGGCCTGCAGGTGGTGTACGAGAATGTCGAGGACCTGGCTAACAATGTCACGCGATTCTTGGTCATAGCAAAGGAGGATGCCAGGCCTACCGGCGAGGACAAGACCGCCATACTCTTTACCACTGCCCATAAGGCAGGTGCATTGGCGGATGTACTGGACGTATTCAGGCATTTCCAGATCAACCTGACCATGATCCAGTCCAGGCCTAGCAAGAGGCGGGAATGGGAGTACTACTTCTTTGCAGATCTGGTAGGGCATAGGAGCGACCAGTCGGTCCAGCAAGGGCTTGAGGAGGCCCGCAAACACTGCCTTCAACTATCTGTCTTGGGCAGCTTTCCAAAGGCCACTGAGATACTGGGATCTTGATGAAGGGAATGTAGATGCGAAGACCATTCGTTGCCGGCAATTGGAAGATGAACACCGACCTCAATTCCGCTGTTGCCCTGGCAAGGGCAGTCAGCGATGGTGTTAATGGGCTTACACGGTCCATGACCATAGCCGTCTGCCCTCCATTTGTGTATCTAAAGGCAGTAGCTGATGCCGTAAAGGGCAGTGGCGTGGCAGTCGGTGCGCAGGACGTCTATTTTCAGCCCAATGGGGCATTTACAGGCGAGATAAGCGTAGCGATGCTAAAGGACGTGGGTTGTACGTACGTCATCTGCGGCCACTCGGATCGAAGGCATGTGATCGGCGAGCAGGACGATCTGATCAACAAAAAGTTGTTGGCTGTACTTGCAGGCGGGCTGAGGCCCATCCTTTGTGTGGGCGAACTGTTGGAGCAACGAGATGCCAACCAGACCGAGTCGGTCGTAGAAGGGCAATTGAGGTCAGGTCTAAAGGGTGTTTCTGCAGGGCAGATGGGCTCGGTGACGATCGCGTATGAGCCTGTGTGGGCGATAGGCACAGGCCGGACTGCCACCCCCCAACAGGCCCAGGAGGTACACCGATTCATCAGGGATCTGCTTGAGGACATGTATGGTCAACAGGTCGCCCAGGCCACTATCATCCAGTATGGTGGTTCGGTCAAGGCCAGCAATGCCGCTGACCTGATGGCCCAGCCTGATGTAGATGGGCTGCTGGTAGGTGGGGCCAGTCTGAAGGCAGATGAATTCCTTGGTATCCTGAAGGCATCGGCAGGCAGTGCTGATGGCCTTGCATAGAGATTTGGTCTATTTGACTTGGGGACATAGATTATGAGTGGATCCGGTTGTTTGGCAGTAGGGCTGCTGATGGGGATCGTAGCGGTCCTGTTTATCCTAATAGCCCTGGCCCTGATATTCATCATCTTGCTGCAGCGCGGCAAGGGTGGTGGGCTCAGCTCTGTGCTTGGTGGTGGCATGGCCAGCGGCCTGCTGGGCTCCAAGACAGGCGATGTCCTGACATGGG
The DNA here is from genome assembly GCA_029907605.1 of Sedimentisphaerales bacterium. Taxonomy (GTDB): domain Bacteria; phylum Planctomycetota; class Phycisphaerae; order Sedimentisphaerales; family Anaerobacaceae; genus DTPU01. The sequence goes on along the minus strand of JARYLO010000032.1, from coordinate 17,802 downwards.
TAACGATAGTACTGGCATGCCTGTTCTTGCTGGTCAGCTTCGTGATGGCCAAGTACTACAGGCCCGCGCCTAGCGAACCTGCCAGCCCGGCGCCAGTGACGCAGCCTCAGCCATCCCTTGCAGGTCAGGCCGAGATGCCAGAGCAGGCCGAGGCGCCGCAGACTGCCCCTAACAGCGTCCCGCAATAGGTCCGCCATGATCAAGAGCATGACAGGTTATGGCCAGGCCGAAGGCCAGGTCTGTGGGATCGAGCATGTAGTGGAGATAAAGGCGGTCAACAACCGGTATCTACGGATAGAGGCCAGGTTGCCTGAGGCATTCTCTTTTGCCCAGGAGGAAGTGGATAGGGCACTGCGAAGGCATATCGTCCGGGGCACGGTCACATTTGTCCTGAAGCCTAAGGACCAGGCAGCGGTTGCAATGCAATGCCTGGATGAGGCGGCCCTCACTGAGCTAGTAAGTAGATTAGATAGGATCAGGGCAGGCTTGGCAACCTGCGGACCTGTATCCATAGACATGGCCGGATTGCTGAACCTGCCGAGCCTTGTGCGGCCGCTTGCCCCAGCCCAGGACCAGATCGAGCAGGCCAAGGCACAGATCCTTGGGCTCACTGAACAGGCGGTGGAGCGGCTGGAACAGATGCGGGTTACGGAGGGCCAGTATCTAGGCAAGGAGCTACTGGAATACTGTCGGGCAATCGAACAGGCGCTTACCGCCATAGATGAGATGCGACAGCAGGTCCTGGAGGCATATGCGGTTCGGCTGCGAAGGAGGGTTGACAAGCTGCTGGCCGCCACTGGCGTGGAACTGGACGATCAGACATTGGCCAGGGAGGTGGCGGTCCTGGCTGAGCATTCTGATATTGCAGAGGAGATCGCCCGTCTGAGGTCTCACATCGAACAATTCAGGCAGGCCTGCAACGACTCAGGTCAGGCGGGCCGCAGGCTTGAGTTCATAGCACAGGAGATGCTCAGGGAGGCCAATACCATGGCCAGTAAGGCCACTGATGCCCAGGTCTCCAACATGATCGTGGACATAAAATGCCAGATCGACAGGATAAAGGAGCAGGTCCAGAACGTCGAGTAAGCAGGCCCACGCAAGCCGGGGTGCTTGTGGTGGTCAGCGGGCCCTCTGGCGTTGGCAAGAGCACCATCTGCAAGGAAGTGGTCAAGAGGCTGCCTAGTGCGTTCTTGAGTATCTCCTGTACCACCAGGCCGCCTGGACCAGGTGAGGTGAACGGCAAGGACTACTGGTTCATCAGCAGGGACCAGTTCGAGCAAGGCATAGCCCAGGGCAGGTTCCTGGAATATGCAGAGGTATTCGGTAACCTTTATGGTACCCCCAGGGAGCCGATCGAGCAGGCCCTGGGGCAAGGAAAGGTGGTGATCCTGGAGATAGATGTACAAGGTGCCAGGCAGGTCAAGCAGGTATTCCCAGGGGCACTGCTTGTCTTCATCATGCCGCCTAAGGATGTGGCACTGAAGCAACGCCTGCAGGGTAGGGCCAGGGATGACCAGACCACGATCGAGCGGAGGCTCAGACAGGCACAGCAGGAGATCGAGGCCGCAAAGGGGTTGTACCAGTACTTTATTGTGAACGACGACCTTGATAAGACCGTAGATGAGGTGATAGCGGTTATCAGCAAGATAGCAGGTCAGGCTTTAGTGGAGAATTCGGATGATAGAGGCTCTAAAGAGTGACGAACTGATCAACAAGGTTGGTGGCAAGTTCAAGTTGACTGCCCTCATACAGCGGCGTATGGAGGAGATCCTACAGGGCTCTAGGCCGCTGATAGAGAACACCGAGGGCAAGACCCTGATCGAGATAGTCATAGAGGAGATCAGGCAGGATAAGATCCAGCCCGAGGGTCTGCAGGATGCCAGGGGTGTAGTCCCAGGCCCTGAATCCACCATAAACCCATTCTTCTGATAAGGCCTGGTCATGGGCCTGGATGCGAACGTACTGTTGGGTGTCTGTGGTGGGGCTGCGGCATACAAGGCCGTCGAACTTGCAAGCAGCCTGACTGCCCAAGGTGCGACTGTCAGGGCGGTCTTGACCGCAAGCGCTACGAAGCTGGTTACTGCCAGGTCATTCGAGACCGTCACAGGCCAACCTGCCTACACAGATATGTGGGCAACCCAGAGGGACTTGATCCACATAAAGCTCGCAGATTGGGCACAGGTAGTGGTCGTAGCGCCTGCAACGGCCAATTGCCTTGCCAAGCTGGCTACCGGGATCTGCGACGACCTGTTGTGTACCTTGTTGTGTGTCTGTTGGCAGCGTCCTGTGCTGCTTGCCCCGGCCATGAATACCAGGATGTGGTCGAATCCGGTGGTCCAGAGGAATGTGAAGGCCGTTCAGGAGATGGGCTTCAGGCTGATCGGCCCTGAATATGGCAGGCTTGCATGTGGGGAGGAGGGGCTGGGCCGCATGGCCGAGCCGGCCAAGATCGCTGAGGCCGTAGCAGAGCTGCTCGGCCAAAGGGGCAGGTAGTGGCCAAGGTCCTGATCACCGCAGGCCCCACACGTGAGTACATCGACCCTGTCCGCTTCATATCCAATGCCAGTAGCGGGATGATGGGCTATGCCCTGGCAAGGGCAGCCAGGGCCATGGGCCATAAGGTGACGTTGATAACAGGTCCGGTCTGCCTTGTACCGCCGAAGGGTATGGTATGTATCAAGGTCAATACTACCAGGCAGATGTTCTCTGCGGTCAAGGCCAACCTCAAAAGGTGCAATTGTCTGATCATGGCGGCCGCTGTTGCGGATTTCAGGCCTGCCATGCCTTCTAGGTCAAAGATAAAGAAGACCGGCAGGTCGATCAGTATCACCCTCGAGCCTACAGAAGACATACTTGCTTGGGCGGCCCTGCATAGGCCCAAGGAGACCATCCTGGTGGGATTTGCCTTGGAGGATAAGTCCATACGCAGGCGCGCTGAGGAGAAGCTCAAGGGCAAGGGCCTAGACATGATCATAGCAAATGCCCCTTTGGCCATAGGTGCAGAGAAGGTCGCATTGCAAATCAAGACAAAGGACGGTCTCTGGATCGACCTGCCTTTAGCAAGTAAGGACACGCAGGCCAGGCGGATCATGCGGATGGTAACGCAGATGATGCGATCTTCCAGATCCAGGGATACTGTTGGGGGCCCAAACTATGAGACCAGAGACGCTCCAGATCCTATGCGATCCTTTCAGTCATCAGTCGCTAGAACACATCGTCGCACAATCAGGGGAGTACCTTGTCCCTACTGACAGACAAAGACGTTACCAGATAAGGGACGGTGTTGCGATCTTCACTGATACAGGCCAGTTGGAAGGATTGAACCTCAAATACCAGCGGTTCTACGACAGGATTGCATTTTTTTATGATCTATATGTCAAGGCCATGGCGGCCATACTCCGCAGGCGTCCTTGGCGCGCAGCCCGTGGGGAACTTAGTGCGGCCGTTGGCGAGCTTAGGCCGTCAGACCGGCTGTTCGAGGTCGGCATAGGGACCGGGCTGAATCTGGAGGTGTTTTCTCGAGAAGTTCAATACTATGGGGTCGACATATCCTGGAATATGCTGAGAAGATGTAGGCTGAGGGCCATCCGCCTGGACAGGCCTGTGGAGCTGTTTATGGCAGAGGCAGAGGCATTACCGTTCAAGCAGGCTAGCTTCGACGCGGTCTTTACGGTAGGGGGTTTCAACTTCTTCAGGGATAAGCGGGCCTCTATCGGTGAGTTCATCCGTGTGGCCAGACCAGGTACTAAGGTGGTGATCGTCGACGAGACCGCTAAACATGTCAGGACTGTATACAGGCGTACACCGATCGCTAGGGGCACATTCAAAGGCCAGATGGAGGACGCTTGTGCGCCCCCAATAGACTTAGTCCCACAGGATATGGCCGACAAGAGATGTGAGCTGCTTTGGGATGGACGATTCTACTGTGTCAGTTTTGCCAAGCCATGAGCAACAATAGAAATGATCGTAGATGCACATTATCATCTTGATCCATCCATTGAAACGGCTAGGCAGCTTATCGCACGGATGGATCGATCCGCTGTCCAGATAACGTGCCTTATTGCCGCGTTGGTCCAACCCATCAAGATATCTTGGTTTGCAAGATTCTTCGGTTCGATCATGACAAGGTCGATGCTGGGTCCTATGCCACAGATCGGGCGTTTCTTCTGTGCAAGGATGGTTACATCCGATGGGCACGTCCGCATAGTTGGAAGGCGATATCGTGTCTACAGGTTGCCGGATAATGCCGCTGTTGAAAGGGCCGTGAAGGCATTTCCAGGCCGATTTCTTGCCTGGCTCACAGTGAATCCTGTGGCCAATGATCCGATCCAACAGCTTGAGCAATGCAAGGATCAGCCCGGTTGGATAGGTGTAAAGACGCACCCATTCCTGCATCGGTATTCGATATGCAGGCTTGATGCCGTAGCCCAGTGGTGTCAGGAACGATCCTGGCCATTGCTGATACACCTCGGTCTTGCTCGTAAAGATGGCGATATCACCAACCTGTCTGCAAGATACCCGCGTCTTGCGATCATATACGCTCACGCAGGGGTCCCGTTCTTTGAGAAAACTTGGCGATTAGTGCGGAGGTATAAGCATGTCTGGATTGACCTATCCAACCCGATCTATGTGGACCATCTAATACTCCGCAAGGCAGTACATGCCGTGGGACCTGCAAGATGTATCTGGGGCACTGATGGCCCTTATGATGGTCTGGGATATGATCATAGCCTTATTGCGATCGAAAGGTTGGGCCTTTCTGGAGGCGATAGTGACCGCATCCTTGGCCAGAACCTGATGGATATCATCCAACCTACCTTGGGCAATAGGCAATGCCTACAATCGAGTCCTTTACCATATACGAGGTAGACATTCCTCTTCGGATGACCTTCAGCCATTCAGCGGCAAGGAGGGACGCATCTGGTAGTGTGTTCCTCAAGTGTGTCACAGAGACAGGCCAGGAAGGGTTTGGTAAGTCATTGCCCAGGCCGTATGTCACAGGCGAAAGTAGACCTCATGTAGTCCAAACCCTCTCCAGCCATATCCTTCCGCGATTGATCGGGATGGGGTTTGGATCCTTCGACGAGGTGAGGTCCTTCTTGCACGCATGTGATGGCAAGGCACTAAGGGAATGGCTCGATCCAGATATACCGCAAGCTGCTGCATGGTCTGCGGTAGACCTTGCATTGCTTGACACATTCGGCCGCGTGTTCGGCAGGCCGGTCTTCCCGATGGTACCCGACATCCTTGACCATGTGCGATTCAGTGGGGTGATACCTACCGGTCGCATCGCTTTCGGTGTACTGCTGGCCATGGCCTTTTGTATGGCAGGCCTGAGGCATGTGAAGGTAAAGGTAGGTTCGGCTGATGACGAGAGGATATTGCGGACAATCAGGCTTATACTCGGCAAGGAGGTTGAGATTCGTGTGGATGCGAACATGGCCTGGACACTGGATCAGGCCTTGTTCTTTATGCCCAGACTGGCATCCATCTGTGTCAGGAGCTTTGAGCAACAACTTGCACCAGACGCCTTGGATGGCATGGCAGAATTGGTCCATAGGCTTGGCCTCGATGTCGTGGCAGACGAGTCTATTACGGACAGAGAATCCCTCAAGTATCTGATGGACAAGAAGGCCTGCACCTCTGTTAATATACGTATCTCCAAGTGTGGAGGCCTTATTGCAGCCTACAACAGGTGTCAGGATGCCCTGCAGGCAGGCCTAGGCATTCAGATCGGCTGTCAGGTAGGGGAGTCATCACTACTGGCAAGCGCACAGATGGCCCTCTTGGCCCAGGTGCATCATGTCAAGTATGTCGAGGGTTGCTATGGCAGGTTATTGCTCAGACAAGATGTGGCATTCCCATCGTTACGATTCGGCTATGCAGGTCGGCCTCCCATACCACCAAGCGGCCCAGGGCTTGGGGTTACCATAGATGAGGAAAGACTTCTGAGGTTCTGCACACACGCAGAACAGGTCAGATGAATGTAGATACCAGGATCCTTTCCGAGCGCCGGCCTGCGCATCCCAGGATTGCGGAATCCTGGGGCCATTGCAGGGTCGTGTGCATCTTAGTCGAGAGGGGTCCTGGCATACCAGTTTGCCTGTTCAATCCATCCGCACCAGGCCGCCCTGTGATTGTTGTTCATGGCCTACAGAGCCATTCAGGCTGGTTCGCGCAGGCATGCAGATATATTGCAGAGAGAGGTCATCCTGTTTACGCATTTGATCGCATGGGTTCTGGGTTGAGTTGCCATCATGGGGGCGACTTGAGGCATCATGCGGACCTGGCCCGAGAGATAGCAAAGGTCATCGATTTTGCCACAAGCGGAAGTCTAGATAGGAGGGTGCATCTATTAGCGCACTGCTACGGTGCCATCCCAGCCGCACTCTTTGCATCCAGACACCAGGACATGATTCGGTCACTTGTACTTGCTAGCCCAGCTATATACACGAATATCTATCTTGGCATCAGGGATAGGTTATCGATCATGCGGTCACTTCTTGCAGGCGGGACTGCTCAGATCCCTATACCTTATCCTATTGAGCTTCTGACAGATCAGCTCGACTATCTTGAGTTCATAAGATCTGACACGCTGGCCTTAAGGTCGTTGACCAGTCGATTCCTCCTACATGTGATGTTGGCACGCTTGTGGTTGACACTGGGTATGTGTATCCTTAGGATCCCAGTGTTAGTGGCCCTAGCAGGCCGTGATAGGCTGGCGGCAATAGAAAGACCGAGGCATTCTTTCGAAGGATCGCAAGAGGTGGCATTCGGATACAGGTATATGGGTCGGCCATGCACATCCTGGAGTTCAGCCCAGATAGGGATGCATTCCTAGAGGATTTGGCACAGTGGCTCGGTAAGGGCGATGGGGGATTGGCCCGTAAGGTCATCCTGGGACCGGTAGTACATTCGGCTGCCCTCTATGAGGCGCGCAACTGGTCGGGATTCCAAAGACTTTGCGAAGATTGCGGCAAGACTCAGCAGGCCAGGCTGATTGCCATCGTCAGGGATGGGGCAGCATCTGAATTTGGCCGCAGGCACAGGCTGGACAAGGTCCGTTCTTATGAGGATTTCAGGTCCGCATTGCCCATTGCGCAATGGCCATACTTTGCCAGGTATGTGGATCGGTGTAAGGATAGTGATGTGCACGCACTGTTTGGCCCACAGCAGAACCTTGTCATGTTTGGCAGCGCCTCCGGTACCACTGGTCCATCCAAGGCAGTACCTGTTACCGCCAAGGCGCTTGTGGCCTACAAGTGGGGATGGACCGTATGGGGAGCGAAACTGATCAGGGATCATCCAGGTCCTCTGGTAAGGTGTATTCTGCACATAAGCGGCCGAACACAGGAGCAGACGACCCCTTCTGGCCTACCTGTCGGTTCTATCTCCGGCCTGTTGGCACGCACCCAAAATCCGGTGGCAAGGGCCTTGTACGCAATTCCATACCCTGTAATGGATATACGCGATCCCGATCTTCGCTATTATACGATCATGCGGATTGCCATCCCCAAGGATGTCGCCATGATCGTTACGGCCAATCCAAGTACACTGGTCATGTTGGCAAAGACAGCAAATGGAAGTGCCCAATCGCTCATCAAGGATATAAGGGATGGGACCCTCCATTGCCTACAGGCACTGGAGTCGCATGTAAGGGACGCCCTGGCAGCCCGCTTCAGGCCCGACCGGCAATGTGCAAGACGACTCGAACAGATCCTGGATCGGCATGGGTATCTATACCCACGATACTTTTGGGATAGGCCTGTCCTTGCACACTGGACAGGAGGCACACTTGGTCTCTTTGCTGACGAGGTTGGCAGATACTATGGCGACGTACCGGTACGCGACATAGGGCTGATCGCAAGTGAGGGGAGGATGAGCATACCAGTAGCGGATGGCATTGCCTCCGGCGTATTGGAGATAGGATCTACATTCTTTGAGTTCATTCCGGAGCAGGAGATCGATGCCATAGATCTCGATCCTGACGCGGAGACCTTGCCTTCTGGGTTGACAGTACTGCGGGCGGAGGAATTGGAGCTAGGCCAAAGATACTATATCGTGCTTATCACTTGCTCTGGCCTGTATAGATACCATATCGGCGACTTAATCCAGGTCACTGGATGGATGGGCACCGCCCCAACGATCGAATTCCTTTCGAGAGGGGCACATACAAGCAACCTTACAGGCGAGAAGTTGACCGAATACCAAGTGGTCTCAGCGGTGAACGCCGCGCTGAAGGACGCGGGTCTAGCGCTAGAAGCCTCTGTCATGGTGCCTATCTGGGCAGACCCGCCATACTACCGATTGATCATTGAGGGCCAGCATAGGATATCTGCTGATCATCTGCGGATGCTCGGGTCGCTAGCCGATCAGAATCTGGCAGGTGCCAACTGCGAATATGCCAGCAAACGACGCAGCCGAAGGCTAGGCCATGTTCAGGTCGTCTGTTCCCAAGATGGTAGATTGGCACAGGCCGACCGAGAAGCGATCATCTCCATGGGCGGACGCAGCGACGAATTCAAGCATCGATTCCTGCTTAATAGGGCTCTGAAGGATTAGTACCCTGACACAATATGACCACTACTTGCAGATTCATGGATAGGACCGTAATTGTCACAGGTGCATCAACTGGTATAGGGGCAATTACCGCAAGGCGGTTTTGGCAGGAAGGGGCCAAGGTGGTCCTTGTTGCAAGGACAGAGTCCAACCTGGTTGCAGTTGCACGCCAGATGGATCCGACGAGCACCCTTGTCCTGCCGTTGGACATAAGCGAGCCTGAGGCCGCTGCATACATTCTGGAAAAGGCCCAGGCCCGCTTTGGTCACATCCATATCGTGGTCAATAGTGTGGTATCACATCCGCAAGGCCTATTTGAGAAAAATGACTTGGGTGACCTCGCCGCCATGGTAGATGTGAACCTTCGGGCACCGCTGCTGCTCTGCAGGCTTGCATTGCCATATCTTCGCAGGTCAGGCAAGGGGACGATCGTGAATGTTGGGTCCATGGCAGGCAGGATCCCAGTACCGGGTGCTGCAACTTACTCTGCCACAAAGGCGGCCCTGAGGACGTTTAGCCTTGCCCTTGCGCAGGAGCTTAAGAATAGGGGTATCACCGTGTCTATAGTCAGCCCTGGGCCTGTGCTAACAGACCGGGTCCGGCGCGAGCTGGACCGGATCCCGGATCTGGTATTCTGTATACCTGTTCTTAGGCCTGAGCAGGTGGCAGATGCCATCTTGGCCTGCGCACACGACGACAAGCCAGAGCGTGCAATCCCTCCTATAGGCGGATTCCTTACATCGGCTGGCGAGGCATTACCTTGGGCACGCAATCTATGCTTGCCGCTGGCTTGGCGGCTTGGCCGTTGGAGAAAGGGGCAGATCCGCAAGATGGTACAATCTGGTCTGAGGTGAGGATATGCGGTGGCAGGTCCTTGTATATCTAACGATATTCCTCCTTTGTACAGATAGTCTGGCGGTAGAGCACCTGGCCCTGTATATCGCCCCAAACGGGCGGGATAACTGGACCGGCCGTTACCCTGCCCCAAATGAAGACAGGACCGATGGCCCTGTCCGGACAATACAGCATGCCTTGGACCTATTGGCGGACCTGAGGAGAGGCAATCCGCAGGCCAGCGCAACGATCTACGTACGTGCAGGACTGTATGTGCTCGAATCACCCATCAACGTAGGACCTAGGCATTCAGGCATAATGATCAGGGCATACCAGTCCGAGCGGCCTGTCATCTCCGGCGGCCGGCTGATCGACAACTGGCAGCAGATAGATATCGACGGTAAGAGGGTTTGGACCGCAGTCCTTCCCGATGTCCGTGAAGGCAAATGGTCCTTCCGCCAGCTCTGGGTCAACGGCCGCCGTGCGATCAACGCAAGGCATCCCAACACCGGATACCTAAAGGTGGCAACAGTACCGGACGCAAACGAGGGCACCCCATGGAACAGGGGCCAGATGCGGTTTGGCTTCCATGTTGGTGATTTGCAGGCCTGGGATGGGATAGACCAGGCAAGGGTTATCGTGATGAACCGCTGGAGCGAGTCGCACTTGCCGGTGGCCTTCGTAGACGAAGGTCGGCAGATCGTCTCCTTTAGCAAGAGGACCGTATTCAGATTGGAGCCGGGGGATCTGTATTATCTGCAAAATGCCCTGGCATTCCTCGATCGGCCAGGCGAATGGTTCCTGGATCAAGAGGCGGGAAAGCTCTACTATATGCCCCTACCTGGCGAGCAGATGCAGACCGCACAGGTCATTGCCCCATACCTATCCCAGCTTGCTCGGATGCAAGCTGACCCTGACCAGGGCCAGCATGTAGAGGGGGTTATTTGGAGAGGTCTGACCTTCTCTCACACTGAATGGTACTTTGGCCCTGACTTTAGGCCCACCTGGCCATCGGCCGACATAGGTGGCTTTGCCCAGGCTGCAGTAGGCGTACCAGGGGCGATATATGGAGAGGGTGTCAGGGATTGCGCGTTCGAGGATTGCAACTTTCTCCACATCGGCAACTATTGCCTGGAGCTGGCTGGCGGTTGCCAGGAAAACAGGATAGAAGGATGCAGTTTTCTCGATGTCGGCGCCGGCGCAATAAAGATCGGCCAGCAGCAGATAGTCGATGACCGCTCTGGGCGGACATTCGGCAATCGAATAGCTAATTGCATGATAGTCGATTGCGGCAAGGTCTTTCATAGTGCCGTAGGTATCTGGATAGGCCAGGCCTACAATAGCATCATCGGCTATAACGAGATCTGCGACCTCTACTACACGGGCATATCCATAGGCTGGACATGGGGCTACGGGAGGTCCCTGGCATCTGCCAACATCGTCGAATTTAACCACGTCCATCACATAGGCAAGAAGACCGACGGCGATGGGCCGATACTGAGCGACATGGGCGGGATCTACACCCTTGGGATCCAACCAGGTACCGTCATCCGCAACAATCTCTGGCATGACATAGCTGGCCTGCGTTATGGCGGCTGGGGCATATACCTCGACGAGGGGTCCAGTGACATCCTCGTCGAGAACAACCTGGTCTACAACACTACACACGGCGGATTCCATCAGCACTATGGCCGCAACAACATCATCCGCAACAACATCTTCTTCAACGGCCGCGACCATCAGATCCAGGCCACAAGGTCAGAGGACCACCTGCGGTTTACCTTCATATGCAACATAGTAGTGGGCCGCACAGAACAGTGGCTTGCTGGGTCAGTGGACAAGAACATGCGATTCAGCAATAATATCTATTGGCGAGAGGGGGGAGGGGCGATCCGATTCGGCAATCTCTCCTGGCAGCAATGGCAGGGATTGGGCATGGATACTGATTCGATCATTGCAGATCCGCTATTCCTGGATCCAGCCAACAACGACCTCCGCCTCCACCCTGATAGCCCTGCTCTCAAGCTCGGCTTCAAGCCGTTCGATCCAAGTCAGGCAGGTCATAATAGGCCCAGTCTCTAGTATCTCAAGGTCAGGCCTGCATAAGCAGTGACCCCAGGGCCGTCTGGCAAGGAATTGGGGTGGCCTGCACGGTTGAACTCTGGCACCCAGATATCCTGGTCGAGGGCATTCTCGACCTTGATGGTCATCAGGACCCGGCCCTTCTTGCAGCCCAGCCAGTTGTAAGGATCCAGCTGGAGATTGAATGATAAGAGGTTCAAGGCATCAGGCTCAGGGTTGACAACCACCTCTGTGGGCAGGCGGGGTGGCTTGCTGAAGTGGCTGTAGAAGACCACTGCCGTACCCCACGACCAAGTATATGCGCTACCCAGCTTGAACATAAAATGGGGTGAAGTGCTGGGGTTGAGATCCGTGGTTTGCCTACTATCCTGGTACATGGCAGAACCAAGGATATGCCAATGCGGTGTCAAGAACCGCTTGAGTTCAAACTCTAGCCCCTCGAACTGTTGCTCGCCGCCATTCTTAAACGAGGCTGGATTGACGCTTGTATCGCGGATGATCAGGCCATTGATGGTGCTGTTGAAGTATGTTATCGCAGCGAAGGTCTTTTCGTCATCGTAGAAGACCTGCACGTCATATGTCCTTACCTGTTCAGGCCTGAGTTTATTGTTGCCGACCAATATCGGGATATCATACAGATCTGTCTCTATGGCGAACGGTGCACGGAATGCCTCCCCTACAAGAAGCTTCGCTCCCCACCTCTTGAATGGGGTCAAGACTAGACCGCCCCTGGAGACAAAATCCTCGTAGCCTTGTGCCGACCTATTCCATTGTGTCCCTACAGTAATCTTCACCGGCCTTGCTATCACATAATCTGCCTGTGCGTACGCGCTGCTTGGCCGTTGACAATACGGTGGTATCGATTGGTAGTAACCTTCCTTCGGTTTGTAATTGGTCCTGTACTCCTGGAGGAATCCAAGCACAAGGTCCATCCGATCCATCGGTTTGGCAAAGAGGGTTACCTCGCCCAGTACATCTGAGCTATTGAGCCCTACGGTCCTTGTCACATTAGCGAAGGCGTTCTCATGCAGGTTGTACGTCAGGTTGAACTCAAGGCGTGTGCGATCTTCCAGCGGCAGCCAATAACAGACATTGGCAAACAGCTTGTTTACGCTGAATCGATGATAGGGAAGAGACCACCAAGGCAAGGGGCCCAGGTGGAATGTGGTCAGGTCCACGCCAAAGAAATCGAAGGTCAGCCTCCCATACTCCAGGTGCAGGCTTCCAGAGATATAACTATTGTCATCCGCATGTGTACCCCACGCCCCCTTCTCATCAGTAAGGCTATAGTCATAGCCATCCTGACCGCCTGCTCTAAGGCCCATGACATAGCCCAGTTGGCCGGACCTCCCACCGGCGGTTATGTCTAGTTGGCGGTAACCGTAGCTGCCAGTCACCAGTTGTGTTACCAGTTCATTGTGATCAGGGACCCTGTACCTCAGATTGATAACGCCGGTAAAGGCATTGGTGCCATAGAGCACCGAGCCAGGCCCGCGGATAAGCTCGACGCTATCCAGGCTATTTAACGGAAAGGCCATGTATGCAGGGAAATTGATGCCACCGAATCCGCTTTCGCGGATAGGCCGTCCGTTGATCAAGATAAGGTTGTGGAGGTCCAGGTGCGTCGGCATATCGCCTCTAAAGGCGGCGATATTGTTTGGATACATGTACGATCCTCGGGTGTATACACTGGGCTGACGCTGCAGGAGCTGATGGAGGTTTCTATCACCGTAGACCTTGAACTCCTCATGAGGCACCACTACAACCACACCTGGTGCCTCAATCTGGGCCTCTTGCTTCTTTGATGCCACAGAGATCTCCACATTGAGCAATGCCTCAAGGTCCATCTCCAGGAGGTTTTCCGTTCGACAGACCGTTTCTGCGGCATGTCCATCAAGCAAGATCATGACAGCTAGACTAAGGATCGCTAGTCTGGTCACCGGGCTAAAGGAGGTTGAGACCATGGCAGTGTCTCCAGTATCTGTTTGCCCTCATACTGTAGTTGCATCAATAGCACAGACAGACCTTCTTTAACACCTCATGTATCGACGTAATAGGAGCCTCGGTTCTGTAGTATCATCTCTGCCCCGATCTGCGAAGATGCAGTACATCAAATATAGGACGATGGTACTTTCTATAAGACCTGCCTGATCATCGATAGTCAGTGCATTTTGTTCCTATAAAACCTGGCCGTCTCGTACACCGCGTAAGATCAAGCCACATATGGAGCTTTACCCAGAAAGAAAGCATCTCGATAAAGATAACTCATGAATCAAGAGAGGACCTGCACCTCAAAGGATTGTACTCATGCGCCGTCTGAAGGGGTGGCCTCGAATGCCGTGACGCCTTGCGCTATCCGGCTCGTAACGAGGACTACCAGTTTACACAGCTTTGGGTGCGCCGGTCCGGCCTATGGCCGGCGGAGAGCCAGCTAATCGCCAGGGCAATAAGGTATTGACTGGGCAGGCCAAATATAATAAAAGATTATCGACCCGGTGAAGGGAAGGTGTCAAAGGTGAATGCGGCCTGGGAGGCCAATAGGTGAAGCAACGATCTATTCGTACTATCAGATGGAAGGCGAGATAGAAGGCCAGCAAATGGGCAGGTTGAGGCACCCGGATCTTGACGTCTGCAGCGAGATGGTACGGTCTTCTGCCGCTTCGGTCTGGAATGAAGGTAAGAAAAGATGCAAATCATGAAGTTTTATGCTCACACAGGCCAGAGGTCAGACCGTAGTGATTGGCAGCCCTTACATTGCCACCTTTCAAGGACTGCTGAATTGGCCGGGTGGTTTGCAGAGGATGCACGACCGATTGCTCCAGATGACCCGCCAGAAGTACGTAAGGAGAAACAGTGTTTTCAGCGGATGGCATGGGTTGCTGGCCTGCTGCACGACCTTGGGAAGTATCGTCATGAGTTCCAGGAGTATCTGAATAAAGAACGCAGTCCAAGCAGTGAAACAGTACATGCGATTTATGGAGCTGCAGCAGTAGGGCATCGTTTCGATGACTTGGCATCTGCCTTTGCCATTGCCGGCCACCACGCTGGTCTTCACGATATAGCCGACCTTGCCGAATCGTTGAACGGAAACAAGTACAGAGCTCAAGAGCGCTTTGCCGAGTTGCTCGAGTTAGCTGAAAGGGAACTCGGCGCACTCCCAAACTCTGAGCCGATGCATACGGCCAAGACACAACCAGACAAACGCCGGCATGAATTCAGAACCCGCATGCTGTTTTCCATGGTTGTTGATGCGGATCGGCTTGATAGCGAAAGGTGGGAAAAGGAGCAGCAGCTTGGCCGGCCGTGGCAGCGTTCAGTAATCCGTCTGGAACCAGACCAACTCTTGGTGAAGCTCTTACAAGCCCGCGATGAGGAGGTCAAGAACCATCCCAAAGACGAGCTGAACGGTCTGCGAAATGAGGTTTTCGATGCATGCCTTCAGAAGGGCGAAAACATGCCACAGGGGTTCTTCTCCCTGACCGTTCCCACTGGCGGTGGGAAAACACTGTCCGCGATGGCGTTTGCGCTGGCGCATGCCAAAAAACACAAGTTAAGGCGTGTGATCGTGGTATTGCCCTATCTTTCCATCATTGAGCAAAACGCGGACAGGTATCGGACCGTCTTTGGAAAGGACTTTGTACTCGAACATCACTCAGCGGTGGAAAACAGGGAGGCTTTGCATCCCAATGATCCCACCGAACCTGGGGAAGCCTCGGATATGGAAAAGGCCATGGAGAACTGGGATGCGCCGGTCATTGTGACTACTAGCGTGCAATTCCTGGAAACACTCTTCGCTGCCTCGCCGGGACGGGCTCGCAAGCTACATAATATAGCCCGCAGTGTTGTGATCTTTGACGAAGTCCAGACGTTGCCAACTCACCTTCTGGAACCAACCTTGGATGTGCTACGCGAATTGAAGGCCCATTGGAGTGTCAGTTTCCTTTTTTGCTCAGCAACCCAGCCGGCGTTCAAGAAGTCGGCCAATTTGAAATGTAAATTCGATGATGGGGAGGTGAAAGAAATAGCGCCAGATCCAAGAGCCCTGTATGTGAGGCTGCGGCGGGTGGATTATCACATCGAGTCCGTGAATGACCCATGGGATTGGCAAACCCTTGCCGAGCAAATACTGCCCGAGCGGCAGGTGCTATGTGTTCTTAACCTTCGGCGTCATGCCTTTGAAGTTTGGCAAGAAGTGCGCCAGTTCCTCAAAGAAAACGGGCGTGAGGCTGATTTGGAAGGTCTCTTTCACCTATCCTCTGCCATGTGTCCCGCTCACCGATTAGACTTGTTGGGACTATCCAAAGACCCACTGCCAAATAACATTAGGGCAAGGCTGAGGAATGGCCAGCCGTGCTGGGTAATCTCCACGCAATTGATAGAGGCGGGCGTGGATATTGATTTCCCTGTTGTATTCCGCGCTTTGGGACCTCTCGATTCGGTCGTGCAGGCGGCCGGCAGGTGCAACGGCGGGGGAACCTTGAGGGATGCTAGTGGGAATCTAAGGATGATACGGTTGCCGTAATAGTTCCCTATGGTGAAGCCGAGGGGCTAGTAGAAGAAATCCGCGCGAGTGATCACAAGGAGGAATACCGAATCATGCTGCGCCGTCTCCAACGCTATATGGTCAATGTGAGGACAAACGCGGCACCAGTCTCTGACTTTGAGAAACTGCAGAGGTTCGGAGCAGTTCAACCACTCCTGCCCGAAAGGCTAGAAATCCCTGTTTTGGCCAAGACATGGTACAAAACCGATCCACCTTTGGGACTCATTATCGAAGATCGACCATTGGAGGACTTCATCCTATGAATACGATTGACAACCGAATCACCATCCGTGTTTGGGGCGATTATGCCTGCTTCACTCGACCAGAGATGAAGGTCGAACGGGTGAGCTACCCCATCTGCACTCCATCGGCAGCCCGCGGCATTCTGGAGGCCATCTATTGGGAGCCGCAGATGTACTATGTCATTGACAGTATCTCGGTAGTCAAAAAAGGTCGCTGGTTCAGCTTCCGGCGTAACGAGATTACTCAGGTAATCAACAGCAATCAGGCTTGGCCATGGATGCAAGGGAAGACACCGGTGAAATACGTGTTGTCCGGAGGAGGGTCACCGGATGCAGCCCAACGCAATATGCTTGCACTTGCAGATGTGGAGTACCTCATCACTGCAGAGGTTCGACCAACCAGCCTATACAATCCATCCAGGGGTGACTTCCCCAAGTATTTGCGTGAAATCCGTTGCCGTGCTGAGAAGGGGAAGTGTTGTCACCGGCCCGCCTTGGGCTGCCGCGAGTTCGCCGCCGATTTCGAGTGGGTAGATGACGCCAGCCAAATCAAGCTGGCAGAATGGAAGGAAGAAGACCTCGGGCTGATGCTGTACGACGTCTTTGACGTTGATGAACGTGCCAACGGTTTCCACTGGGTCTCAGATACTGACTATGAGGGAACCATGGTAGTTGCTAAAGCATGTTTCTTCCATGCTGTGATCAAGGATGCACGAATGGATTGCCATCCCGACAGGGTTGAGATCCTACGTCCGAGGAAGGAGGTGAACTGATGCTACTAAGAGCGCTCTACGAGTATGCTGTTCAACATCACCTACTGGACGAGCTCCCTTTGCAGGAAAGAACCATTCACGCATTGATTCCACTGGACCAGAACGGGCGTCTGCGGGGTGGGCATCTTATCCCCTTAACACAGCCCGATGCCAAGGGAAACGAACGTGTTGGACAGAAACGGCGTATGCCCCGTTTCCTGGGTGAGAACAATGGAGGCAAAGCGTATTTCCTTGCGGACAATCCAATCGCTGTCCTCGGACGTGACAAGTACAGTGGTGATCCCATCTTGGCTGACCCAAAGAAGGGGAAAAACCCGACAAAGTCATTCCTACATTTTTGGCAGCAGATCGAGGAGCATTTTGGGCAACCAGCGACGATCGTCTGGCGGCATTGCTGGCGTTTCGATCCAGGTATTTGAAGGAGCGAGATGGCAAGACCTAGGCTGATCTGCCTTTCCTCGAAGTCCGCCAAGACAAGAAAGGCAATACTGAACTTGTGGCCAAAGTTGGTCAAGGGGATGAGCTTCCTTTGAAGGCAGCTACCATTGGATTTATGGTGGAACGTCAACCACTCACGATGGAGGATGCAGCCGATCCACTGCGGGAATACTGGTTCAACAGATACCGTCAAGAAGCTTTTTAGGGCGATTCCGAGCAAGAGACACAAGGGGATGCTGACAAGGGGCAACCAATGGTTATAATCCTCCCCCAAAACTGGGCGCGAAATTGAGCTGAATTGAGGTGGATTTGCCGCCTGAGACGATAACAG